>CAZRIB010000507.1:0-2966 GCA_964600035.1 uncultured Ardenticatenaceae bacterium
TTTTTTTCATTATCAAGAAGCGAACCAGGCAGGAGGAAAAATATGAATCAGCCTTTGACTATTTCGGTGGAGTCGTTGAAACGAGTTGAGTTGGTATCTGCCAACGGCCGTATCGACAGCAACACCGCCCCCGAATTTGAAAGTACATTGAAGCGCATTACCGGAGACGGCCGTTACAACATCGTTCTCGACCTGGCCCATGTCAGCTACATGAGCAGCGCCGGCCTGAGAGCCATTGTTGCCACCTTGCGCGAAGCAAAAAAACATGGCGGCGATGTCCGCCTGGCACAACCTTCTGAGCGCGTTTCAGAAGTTCTCACCCTTGCCGGTCTGGATTCTCTTTTCCAGGTTCATGAAGATGCCACAACGGCCGTTGGCAGCTTTTAGCCAAGCCGTAAGCCGAACTCCGTGAGCCGTAAGCGGTATGCCGTATACCGATTACGGCTCACGACCCACGACTTACGGAATACGGATACTAACTGACCAACTGAACGCTTACTCAATCATAATCAATTACAGTGCGATGCGGGGGGTATCTTTTGCATCGCACATTCTTTTGCAAACACAATGCCCCAAAAACAAGAAATTGTTGTGCCTGGACGTTTTGCAGAAATAAAAACCCTTTGTCAATTTATTGCCAAAGGAGCAGCAGCAGCGGGTATGGATGAAACGGCGCTGTTTCACATTGAGCTTGCCTGCGACGAAGCCTGTACAAACATCATTGAGCATGCTTACGGCGGCGAAGATTTGGGGGATATTTATGCCAGTTGGCAAGTGAAGGATGGTTATTTCATTATTACCCTGCATGATCACGGCCGTTCCTTTAACCCCGACGATATTCCCACCCCACCGACAGAACAAAACCCGGATAATATAAAAGCCGGTGGATTAGGTGTTCACTTTATGCGCCAGCTAATGGACAGTGTCACTTATCACTTTGATGATAATCATGGCAACACGTTGATCATGACGAAAAAATTACCGGATAAATCATTATGACGATTACGATAGAAATGCTGGATCCAGATGCCACGCTGATTATTGTAGACGGCCGTATCGACCAGACACAAACGCCACAACTGGAACAAGAACTAAACCACTTGTTGGGAAACGGCCGTAACCGCCTCATCATCGACATGACCGGAACCACCTACATCAACAGCGGCGGCCTGCGCACCCTGGTCAGCGCCTGGCGCAAAGCCAGAGAAAGCGGCGGCGATGTCATCTTATTTGGTCTCCCCCAGCGCATCGCCGACATATTCGCCATGGTTGGCTTCGACAAAGTATTCCGTATCGTCAACACACAGGCAGAAGCCACCCGCGCCCTGTCCGATACCCAACCTGACAACGACCAATCTCCATGACCTACATTCTCCAATCTCTAATCTCCAATCTCTAAGCAAGATCTGTTTCATTTCAAAAGGCAACTGATTTCACCATGAACCACCCGCCTCAATTATTGGGCATGACTACCTCAACACTCGCCTGGCTTATCCTCTTTGCCGCCCTCATACTCAGCGCGGCCATCCTCTACCGGCGCTACCAATCTCGCCGCATCCTTGTACAGCGCGTGGCAGAACTGGAAGCTCTGGCAACGGCCGGACGCTCCATTGTCGGTGCAGAACTTGACCTGGAAGCCCTGAGCAAACTCATCGCCATTGAATCTGGCCTCGTCATTGACAACAGCACCTTTCAGGTTGGCATATTTGATGGGTCGTTTTACAAAATTCTTTACTGGACGATTGAAGGCGACCAGCAGCCCGTCCCCCAATCTTTTGATTTAAGCGAAAACAGCGGCGTTGTAGGCTGGATTAGAGAACACCACCAGCCGCTGCTGGTTTATGATTTTCAAAAAGAGATGGCAACGCTGCCCGCCCGCCCCAGGTACATTTCCAGCTACCCGCCCCGTTCTGCCATTTTTGTGCCCATGATAAGCGGCGAGGCGGTCATTGGCATTATTGCCGCCCAAAGCAAAGAGCCAGACCGGTTTAATGAAGATGATTTGCGGCGGCTGACCATTTTGGCAAATCAGGCGGCAGCGGCCATTGCCAATGCCCAGTTGTATGAGCAGGCCAGCCAGCGAGCAGCCCATCTGGAATTGGTGGTGAAAATTGCCCAGGAAGTGAATGCCATTAATGAACTGGATGATATTTTTAACCAGGTCGTCTATTTGGTGCGCAAAACGTTTGGCTTTCATCCGGTCTCTATTTTTGGCTTGCGTGCTGCTACCCGTGAAGCTGAAATTAAAGCCAGTACACTGCCTGCTTTGCTGGAAGCCCGCATCCAGATTCCAGAAGGGGTGGGCATTATTGGCACGGCCGTTTCCCAGGCAGGCATCATCATTGCCAACAACACCCACGACGACCCCCGCTTTATCCAAACCATGGGGCGTGTTTCCCACCCCGACATCATGAACACACGCGCTGAAATTGCCCTGCCCCTCATTGTAGATGACCAACTGCTTGGCATTTTAGACGTACAAAGTCCCCAGCCAGGCGCATTTGGCCCCACAGAAAAAACCGTTTTGGAAGCGCTCGCGGCAGCAGCGGCGGCGGCCATCCACAAAACAGAGCAGTTCACACGCCAGCAGGAACAGGCATGGGGCAGTACCGTTCAACTGCAAATAACAGAGGCCATGAGTCGCAGTAATGATGTGGAGCAAGGGGGATGGGCAGTGACCCGACTGCTGTCCATGCTGCTTGGGCTGCCCGTGTGCGCTTTGCTGCTGCGTGATGAAGAGGATGAGACAGGAAAAACGCCAACGGCCGTTTACAAAGCAGCGGCCGTTTACGGACTGCCCCCCGACCAGACAAAGGCATTCCAAAACCGCCGCATCACCACAGGGCAGTGGCCGCCCCTGGACGCAATGGACATTGGACAAACCCTCATTACCACAACCCACTTTCCAGAGTGGCTTTGCCCAACAGACGACCACAACTTCACCGAAATGCAGCTCTGGCCGCTAA
>CAZRIB010000508.1:0-2953 GCA_964600035.1 uncultured Ardenticatenaceae bacterium
ACTTCTCCCCACTTGGGGTCTGGTTTGCCAATCAGGGCGCATTCGGCAACGGCCGTATGCTCTTTCAAAACAGCCTCCACCTCTGCCGCATAAACATTTTCCCCGCCGCTGATAATCATGTCCTTGTACCGGCCAACAATATAAAAGTAGCCCTCTTCATCCTGACGGGCCATATCGCCAGTATGAAACCAGCCGCTTTGCAAAGAAACGGCCGTTGCCTGAGGCCGCTGCCAATACCCACTGCACACATGCGGACCAAAAATAATCAACTCCCCCGTTTCCCCAGGGGGAACATCATGCCCCTGCGCATCCACAAGCCGCATCCGGCTGTTCATAATTGGCTTGCCCACCGACCCCATTTTGGCGACAGACTCCGCATCCGTCATGCTAAAGCAGTTGGGGCCAACCTCCGTCAGCCCATACCCCTGACGCAGCACGGTATTGGTAACCTGCCGCCACTGTGTAATGAGTGCTGGCGGGCAAGGCGCGCCGCCGCTGATAAACCAGCGCACACAGCTCAAGTCACTCTGTTCAATCTGGGGCGTATTGAGCCAAAGCTGAAATAACGTTGGCACACCAAGCACCACCGTACACTGTTCGCGTTCAATGATTTGCAGTGACTGAACAGGGTCAAAATCACGGGCAATGATGACTCGTCCACCCATGATGAACAACGGCGTGAGAAAGACAAACAGGCCACCGGCATGAAACATGGGCGTAAAAACAGGAGAAACATCGGCGCTGGTTAGTTCCCAACTGGTAATGGTGTTGATGGCGTTCCACAATACCTGGCGGTGGGGAATGATGGCACCCTTGGGCTTGCCTGTTGTGCCGGAGGTGTAAAGAATGCACAACGGATCGTCTTCATTCAGGTGGATGGGGTCTGCCGGACGGGTAGATGGCAGGGCGGAAACGGCCGTTTCATACGCCGCCACCGGCAGCACATGATCAACGTGAACCTGCTGCTGAATGGCAGCGGCCGTATCCACAAACGACTCCCCAACCAACAAAACCTTCGGCGCACAATCCGCCACAATAAAACGCAGTTCAGCGGCCGTCAGCCGCCAATTCAACGGATTAAACACAGCCCCAATCATGCTGCATCCAAACAGCAAATCCACATAGACCACACTGTTATGGGCCAAAATAGAAACCCTGTCTCCCTTCTGTACGCCCAGACCCAACAGCCAATGCGCCGCCCGGTTTGCACGCGCATCCAGCGCCTCATAGGTATAGCGGGCACCACTCGACAAATCCAGCAGGGCTTCTCGGTGTGGGGTCAACTGTGCGCGGTCTCGAAGCAAATAACCTGCATGCATGATTTACTCCCTACGTCTGTCTGTTTTTGGAATTTGGTGAAAATGTGAATTTGCTGCTTACGAGAGGAAGCATAACATAAGGTAGTTACACACAAGTTACGCCGGAGAGAGAAGGCTGTGGGGGGGGTGGGAGATTGGAGATTGGGAGATTGGAGAGAGAAGGCTGTGGGGGGGATTGGGGATTGGTTATTGGAGATTGGTTATTAGGGACTGGAACGGGTGGCAGGGGGCTGACCATATGGCCTGCCGCCTGCCACATTTTTATTCGTAGCGGAAGCGCCAGATGCCAACCGCCAGGAAGAGCAGTCCATAGGCAAAAAGGATGGCGGCTTCAGGCAGCACGGCCGTTTCCCCCAGCCCGCGTATGACAATATCCTGAAAGCCCTGCATCCCCCAATACGTGGGCACAACCGCTGCTACCTTCTGCATCCATTCCGGCACAATTTCAATAGGCCACCACGCCCCACCCAACGAAGCCAGCGCCATCACTGTAATCGTACCGGCGGCGTTGACCTGGGCAACCGTCCGCGCCAGTGCCGCCACCATCAGCCCCAGGGACGTACCCATAAAGCCATAAGCCACCAGCATCAACACCAGCGCACCCGGCGACTGCCCCCAGTTCACACCAAAGAGAAACTGCCCGGCCACAACCATAATGCCCATCTGGATGAGCGCGCCCACAAAGATGCCGCTTAATTTGCCTACCAAAATGGTATGTTTGCTCATAGGCATAACCAGCAAACGGCGCAATGTGCCCTGGTCTCGTTCTACCAGCAGGGACGCGCCGCCGCCAAAGGTAAAGAAGAGGGCATACATCACCAACATGCCGGGGGAGGATTGGCTGGCGCCGCCGGGCACGGCCGTTTCTGCTGCCATGCGGGTGACGGCCTGAGTGTGGACGGTAACGGCCGTTTCCTGTGCCCACGTTTGCGCCGCCAGCGAAAACGCACCTTGCCAATATGCCTGCCGTTCGGCCGTGTCACCCGTTAACACGCCGGCGCGTTCTGCCACCTGCACAGAATAATCGGCTGCCGCCAGCGGCCCAGACAGTTGGTTGATCGCGGCTTGTGTCCCTTCCTGCAAAATCTGGCTGGTAGGAAACTGCTGCGGGTTCTGGATAAAGCGTACTTTTGCCTGCTCGCCGGCTTCAATGGCTGCGCCAAACCCTTCTGGAATGATAACGGCGGCGGCAATTGTGTCCTCGGAAACGGCCGTTAACACCTCCGCCGTTTCATGGGGCACAACCAGCAGCATCTCCTCTGCCGCCAGTGCGTCCAGCAGCCGCTCACTCCACACCGAACCATCCTCATCGGCCACCCACAGCGGCCAGCTTTCCGGCGCAGTGGTCTCCTGCCCACCGGGCATTGTTTGTGCCAGCACATAGGTGAACAGCAGTGGCATGATGATGGATAAAATCAACGTGGCACGGGAGGAATAGGTTGTTTTCAAATACAAACCGGCTATGCCGAAAATTCGTTTTAACATAGGAACACCTGGGAAATCATGAATTGTGAATTGTGAGAGAATCTTTACAGGTACTCATATTGAAAACCCTTAGGAACACAGAGTTTCGCAAAGGTCTCACAGAGTTTCACAGAGCAAAGAAGAAAATCTCTTTGTTCTCTGTGTAACTT
>CAZRIB010000509.1:0-2949 GCA_964600035.1 uncultured Ardenticatenaceae bacterium
CATCTACACCCCGCACCAAATCCCCCCTCATCTGGCTGGCATTGGCCGGTTGGCTGCTTGCCCTGGCCGGACTGGTTCGCATCTGGCGAAAATAGAAAGCGGCAAGTGGCAGGTTGCAGGTACACACCACACCTGTCACTTGCTAAAACATTCACGTGCTGTTGATGGGATAGACCTTCCCCTCCCGCTAGAATGGAATTGACAGCGTAAGCGTTCATCCATTCATCTTTATTCATCCATTTTGCTCCATGAAACACATTTTTGTGCTGGATTCAGATAAATCTTTTGCTAACTGGTTGGCTGCCACCCTTCAACAAAAAGAGGGTGTGGAAGTAACGGCCGTGCCTGCTGTGAAAGAAGCCTGTTTACTGCTGCTGCAACATCCCCAAGACCTGGCCTTTATTCCTGTCAGCAGCGGCGGCAACATTTTGCGTGCCTTGCGTGCCTTGCAGCCCGATTTGCGCATTGTTTTGCTGGCTGACGAACCGGGGCAAAAAATCCCGGCCACTTTCTCTGGAGAAGTACAGGGGGTGTTAATTAAACCATTGGCCGCCTATGACTTGCCGGAGGTACTGAAACGCGCTGAACAAGAGCCATTTATCGTGCTGGAGGAAAACCCCTCTCCCACGCAGCCTCAGCCGCAGCAAACAGAACAGGAAGCCGCACAGGTGTCATTGGCCTTGCACACAATAGAGCTGGGAGAATGGGTAGAAACGGCCGTTCTCACTGACAGCACACGCCTGATAGGGTTTAACGGCCGTTTAACCGAGCCACAAGCCGCATTGGTAGCCAGTAAAGTCACCCAAAAATGGTCTCCCGGCACATTGGCACGCCTGCAATTTATCCACCTGCCGGCACAAACAGACGACCTTTTGTTATACACGCGACCATTGGAGCCCAACTATTTGCTAACCCTGGCTGCTCCACCCGAAGCGTCCATTACCTTGCTGCGGCTGCAAAGTGAGCAGATGATAGCCATTTTAACCGATGCCCTAAACGGCCGTGCCGCCAACCCAAAACCCACCAAACCCGCCACAGCCCCCCTCATTGCCCATCGCCAATCCTACGCCATTGCCTGGCGGCCCCGCCACCCGCTTTCCCAGGCCATGCTTATCCCCCTGCGCCGCGTTCTCATGCGGCTGGCCGCAGACAATGACTGCGTTCTAACCTACGTTTCCGTACTGCCGGAATTGGTGCATATCGTCGTCATTTGTCCACCCGGAAAAGACAGCATTTGGGCGGCTTATTTCTTCAAAAACCATGCCGATGCCCTGATACGCAGTGAATTTAATTTGGATGAATCGTTGTGGGAACCCGGTTTTTATGCGTGCGAATCAACAGACCCGTTAACCGAGACAGAGTTGAATTTATTTATGGAGCAAAGCTAATTTGAAGAACTATTTTCAGTCATTGCGGCAAGTTACAAACCCAATGTCACCTGGTATCCGTATTCTGTAATCTGTTTTCCGTGTACCAGTCACCCAGTTATCTTTTTACATTTCCTCATCTTCCATGACCCGCTTCAAATTTTCCATTAATTGATCATGTGCCTGGCTGGCAGTCCGCACAACATAACCGGCCAAAAATCGGGGGGATTCAATCACCACATCCTCAACAACCAATGTTCCTTCATCCATTGGCTGCAAGGTGTAGGTGCTGTGCAAATAAACGGCTCCCGGACTGTGTACCTCATGGGTGATTTTTTCGTTTTCAACGGCCAGCGTCATCACCACATTAATCCGGTTTACGTAGGGGATAAATCCAAAAAAACGGAATTGTTCGGCTGACTGGTAACGACGAAACGGCCGTCCCTGTTCATCCACACCCCGCTCATGCTCAATCACTTCCACAATCAGCGGCTGCAAACCAATGGCACTGCGCGGCTCCGACAAAAAGTCGAACAGTTTTTGGGGTGATGCCTGAATGTGTATGATTTTCGTGAAGGAATACTGCTTTCTGCCAAACATACGGCCGTAACTTTAACACAAACCCCCACCCTTGTCCTTCAAAATATAAGCGCTTTTTGCCAATTTTCACGCTGTTTAAGCATCACCTGAAACAAGAAGCCTATTGATAGCCAGCCACCACACCATACAATAGCCAATCCGAAATAAAGCTAACGAGGAACACCATGAAAAAATTTAGTTTACTATTCATAATGCTGTCCATTTCCTTATCCTGGCTGGTGACAGAGGGGCAAGCCCAAACAACCGTCACCCCACGCGCCTATCTGCCAATCATTGTTGGCCCGCCCGCATTTTCATGTGCCACAACCTCAACAAATAGTTACATCAGCGGCACTGTCTACCAATTTGACACAGATAACCCGGTGCGGCCGGCTTACAATCACGCTGATAAAAATATTTCTTTGCGCGGCTACACGGCCAATAATGACCCCAATACAGCCTGGGAATTGGTCAATTACGGCTCAGATGACCCCACACAACCGCCTCAGCTTGCCACGCTGTTTAGCCCCAACCGTGTGCCTGCCTTTGCCGGGATTTTTCAAATACATCACTGGAATTGGCAGCCCTCGCCTAATCCGGGCAGCCGGGCAGATGCGATTACCACGCCGCCGGTAACGGCCGTTTCCTTCACCCTTACCCCCGGCGAAACACTCTACACCCCCACATCCGGCTACGACATCGGCGGCGGCCAGGAAGCCGTTGTCATCTTTGCCGATGCCGACACCATTGCCCTGCACTACACCCGCGAAGATACCGCCGCCAGAGGGTACACCATCCACATCGACAACATCTGCACAGACCCCAACCTGCTGGCCCTATACAACACCCTGGACGCGGCCAATGGCCCTCGCAACCAATACCCATCACCCAGCTACAACCTGCCCACACTCGCCGCAGGTCAGCCATTTGGCACAACAGGCCTGGGCAATATGGTCGTTGCCATCGCCGACACTGGCACATTTCAGGACCCGCGTTCATGCAA
>CAZRIB010000510.1:0-2948 GCA_964600035.1 uncultured Ardenticatenaceae bacterium
CTAACAAACCAACCAGAAGCCAAACCCATCGTTTCATCGCGCATCCCTCCAGAAAATCGTCACATTATCAGTTTAGCAAAACGGCCGTCGTTTGCACGACGGTCGTCTGACAAATCTTATCGGCAATGACTACGCTTATTCAACTATGAGCAGGTCGGCAAAGGCGCGCGGGGGGAGGATGGGGATATTTTGGTATGCGGCAAGGACGAGCAAATCCTTCTCCCCGGTGACGAGGTGGGTGGCTTGACCGCTAACGGCCGTATCCAGGAACTTGTCATCCTTCGGGTGGCGGCAGACGCCGGAGACGTTGTTTTGTGCGGGGACAAGATGGGCGTAGGCGTCAATGTACGCCAGCCATTGCTCGGCCAGATCGGGCGGCGCGCCGAATTTGGCTATTTTCTGGCGCAGTTGGTCAGCCAATTCGGCAAACGTGGCGGGGGTGAAGATGACCTGGAAACGGCCGTCGCGGCGCAGCGCCAACAGCCGCGCCTCACGCGTTCGTTGACGACGGCCGAATGCCGCCAGTACCTCCACCAGGAGGCGTGCCCGGACCAGTAATTGAGCTGTCAGGCAATGGCTGGCCATAATTCCACCCAGGGCATGGATTTTTGATTGAGTGAAACCAATACCTGTCCTTCGGTCTGGCCCCTTTTTGTATCCCAGGTTGTATCCCGTCACGGAGACCAACGGCCGTTCCCTCCCTGGTTTAATGGCCCTGTAACCGTAAGCCATTATCCGGTAGGCTCCACGGATAACCGAATTGGAGGAAGCTGACATTTGGCAGGCGTACCGCTGCGCTACGCGCCGGCGTCGCTGGCCAGTATGCTGCGTACGGCCGTGCAGCCGGAGTTTACTGCCGATTGGGAGCGAAAAACGGGCAAGCCGCTGGCCGACATCCTGGCCCATCGCGCCGGGCTGGTGCGATTTTACCTGTCACGCCTGCCATGAATGCGCCAATCAAGGAGGGGACGGCCGTATCGGGTTAGGACTTCGGCAGGCTGTCCAGTGCGGCCTGGATAATCGTCATGTTCGGCCGGTTCCCCATTTTTTCATAGATGTCGAGCGCCGCCAGATAATAGCGGCGGGCGGCAGCCATATCGCCTGTTTTTTGGGCGATTTGCGCCAGCATCTGCCAGCTCACAGCCAGGCTGTGGACATGGCCGACCGCTTCTTGCAGCCGGCACGCTTCTTCGGCATACCGGGCAGCCTGCGCCAGTTCCCCTTCTTGCCAGGCCAGCTCGGCCAGCCAGGTGAGCAGCAGCCCCGTGACCCACTTGTCGCCAGACGGCCGTATCAATTCCAGCCCTCTCTCCAAATGCGCGCGCGCCTGCGACACATCCCCCATGCGCAGGCAGTTAGCGCCCAGCCACTGGTGCGTAAACGCCATTCCCCACGCATCTTTCGCCCGGGTAAACAAATCCAGGCTGGCCTGAAAATGCGCTTCGGCGGCGGCAAAATTGCCTTGATGATGCGCCGTCATGCCCATCGTGTGCCGGGTGAGTGCCAGACCGGCCAGGTTGGGCTGCGCCAACGAGTGCCACAACGACAGGCTGGCCTCTTGCAGCGCCATCGCCCGGTCATAATCGGCCTGCATCCAGGCGAAATGGCCAGCGTGGTAGGTGATGGCGGCCAGCAGCGCCCGGTCGCCAATTGCTTCCTGCCGGATGCGCCGCAGCCAGGCCCGCCCTTCAATGACCCGGCTGCGAATGCGCCAGTACCAGCACAAGGCCAGCGCCATCCCGGCTGCCTGTTCGGCATACTGCGGTTGGACCAATGCCCAGTTTAAGGCGGCGCGCAGGTTGTCTGTTTCCTGGTCTAACCGGCGCAGCCAATCAATCTGTTCGCTTCCGCGCAGATGGGAATCGGCCGTTTGCGCCAGGCTGGCGAAGACGGCGAAATGGGCAGCCCGGGTTGGTTCAAGTTCGTTTTGGGCGGCCAGCTTCTCCAGCCCATACTGGCGCAGCAGTTCGTGGATGTGGTAACGGCCGTTTCCATAATCCAGCGCCAGCCAGCGGCGGCCGGTTAACGCCGACAGGTGGGGCAGGGTGATGTGAGCCACGGCAGCGGCCGTTTCCCGGGTAAAACCGCCGCGAAAGACGGACAGGCGGGCGAATGCTTCCCGTTCGGCAGGCGGCAGCAGCTGCCAGGTGGCGTCAAACACAACCCGGATGCTATGGTGACGGCCGTTACGTTCCGGACGGCTGCGGCGCAAAATGTCCAAACTTTTCTCCAATTCAGCCACAATGTCGGGCAGGGTGAGGGTGTTAGCCCAACCGGCGGCCAGTTCCAACGCCAGCGGCATCCCCTCCGTAAGCTGGCACAGCCGCCGCAGTGATGCTGAATCGGTAACTACCAGGTTGGGGACGAGGCGGCGGGCGGATTGCAGGAAAAGTTGGGCCGCCGGAAACCGGTTTGCTTCTTCGCTGCTGTCCGGCGGCGGGCAGGCCAGCCCGGTTAAGGGATAAAGCTGCTCGCCGGGCAGTTGCAGCGGCTCACGCGATGTGACCAGAAATGTGACGCCGGGCGCGGCCTGCCTGATTGTGAGCAACAGCCCCACGCCATCCAGCAGGTGCTCGAAGTTGTCCAACACCAGCAGCAGTTTCTGGGCGGGCAAAAGTTGGAGGATTTGCGTTTCTGCGGATAGTCGGGCGCTTGGTTTCAACCCCAACGCCTGGGCAACGGCCGTTGCCAGATGCGCCGCCGATTCCAGTTCAGCCAGAGAAACGAAGACTACGTTTTTGCCCATGGCCTGCTGCTGGTGGGCGGCGGCCAGCGCCAGCCGGGTTTTGCCCATGCCGCCGGGGCCGATGATGGTGACCAGCCAGGAGTGGGCGAGCAGGTCTGTCAAACGGGCCATCTCCGCATCACGGCCGAGGAGAGGGGTGGCGGGTTGTGGCAGGGGAGCCGGGGAGCGGTTGAGCAAAGGAGCAGGCGTCTCTCTTTTACCC
>CAZRIB010000511.1:0-1146 GCA_964600035.1 uncultured Ardenticatenaceae bacterium
CCGTGTAACTTTGCGCATTCTTCGTGTAACTTTGCGTTCCATCTGAACGGATACCAAAGAGAATGAAAAAAGAGGTATTTTCATTGATGGTGCTGCGCGCACACTCATGTCGTCCTCCTTGCCAAACGGTTGAAAGAATGCAAGCATTTTGCTGATTAGCTTGTCAGCCGGTTAACCTGCTCACGTTGTTACTGATAGCTGAATGCTTACGTTGGTTCTTTGCCACGAATGACGCACTCCGTTGATTATATGTGTACGGCCGTTTCCAGGGCAACCTATTTAACCACTCTCTAACAGAAGCAGCTGGCTCATTCTTAATGACAGGGTAATACGTTCGCCCGGTTCTGGCAATGGCATGTTCGACTCAATTTCAAAGCGCAGCGTTCCACCCTCAGTCTGCATGGTCAGGGTTTGGTAACGGCCGCGAAAAGAGGCGCTCAACACACGGCCGTTTACCTGATTCACTTCACCGCTGTCCAAAACGGCCGCTTCCGGGCGTATAAGCAGCGACACCCTTTGTCCGGGTTGATATTGGCCGCTTGTCGGGAGCATAAACTCACCCAATGGCGTTTCCACATGCAAAGGCGAAACGGCCGTTATCACCCCGGCCACCACATTTTCCATACCCAAAAAGCGAGCCACAAAAGGCGTTCTTGGCTGCAAATACAACTGCAGCGGCGTGGCCATCTGCTCAATTTGCCCCTGCTGCATCACGGCCACCTTGTCGGCAATGGCAAATGCCTCAGATTGATCATGCGTCACGTAAACGGCCGTCATCCCTTCCGGTCGTCCCAACACCCCGCCAGCCTCCTTCAAAATTGCCCGCAAATCCAACATCAACCGCTCCCGCAGCGTCCTGTCCAACGCCCCAAGCGGCTCATCCAGCAGCAGCAGCCGGGGAGCCGGAGCCAGCGCCCGTGCCAGTGCCACCCGCTGCATCTCGCCACCCGACAGTTCATGAACGGCGCGGGTTTCATAACCGGCCAGCCCCACCAGCGCCAGCACCTGCGCCACCCGTTCCTGAATGGCATCCTTTTGCCAGCGCTGCATCCGCAGCCCAAACGCCACATTGTGGTACACATTTTTATGCGGGAACAGGGCGTAGTCCTGAAACACCATGCCAAAGCCGCGCTGGTGCAAAGGCAC
>CAZRIB010000511.1:1246-2944 GCA_964600035.1 uncultured Ardenticatenaceae bacterium
CCGACATCGGCGTAGCGAAACCGTTCAATTGCCACAAAGCCGACTGTGCAGACCAGCATCAAAATGGTACTCATCGCCATGGCCTGTCCAAAATTGAGCGCACCGGGCTGGCCTAAATAGCGTTGAATGGCAATGGGCATGGTCAAAAAGCCGCTGTTTGGCCGCACAATGAAGCTTGTTGCCCCAAATTCGCCCATGCTGACGGTGAAGGCAAAAACGGCCGCAACCAGCAGTGCCCGCCCGACAATTGGCAAATCGACTTCACGCCAAACCTGGAGCGGAGATGCGCCCAGCAGGGCAGCCGCTTCACGCAGAGACGGCCGTATCCCCTGCATCACCGGCAGCAGTGTACGCACCACAAAGGGAAAAGCGACCAGCGTGTGGGCAATGAGCACCAGCAAGGGAGACGTGCGCAGCCTGTCAAAGGTGACAACGTAGCCGAAACCCAGTGTCACAGCCGATGCCCCCAATGGCAGCATGAACAGCGGTTCCAGCCAGCCGCGCCAACGGGACGGCCGTACCAGTACAGCCGCCGTCAACAATCCCAAAAACGTTGCCAGCAGCAAGGTCAGCAAAGCATAGCCAACCGAGTTGCGAACGGCCGTTAACGGCGGCACAAAAATCAAACTGCCGCGCCGCAGCACAGGCAAAGCCTGATAATACGCCAGTGTCCAATGCCCTTCCCGGTCTAAAAATGATTGGGCAACCAGCGCCAGAAGGGGAGCCAGCAAAAAGAGCATCAAGCCACCAACCACCCCGCCGGCAAACAGGCGTTCGCGCCATGACCGGGGCTGCCGCAAGTTGCTTTGCTGTGGCCGGTAATCCAGCGGCACGGCCGTTTCCCGCTGCCACCGGGCATAAATCGTCATTAAGCCAAAGGTAAACACAATTTGCAAAATAGAAAGCACAGCCGCCACATCAAAGTTCAAAAAGGTAACATACTGCCGGTAGATTTCTGTTTCCAGCGTGCTAAAGGCTGGCCCGCCCAAAATGAGGATGACGCCAAAGCTGGTGAAGGTAAACAGGTAGATGAGAACGGCCGCACTGAGAAGCGACGGCCGTAACAAAGGCAGCGTCACCTCCCAAAAAACCCGCCGCGAATTAGCCCCCAGCAAACGGGCGGCCTCGCCCAGGCGCGGGTTTAGATTTGCCCAAAAGCCCCCCACCAGCCGAATCACAACCGTCACATTGTAAAACACGTGGGCAATCAAAATAATGGTGAGGGTTTGGTCTATGCGCAAAGGTGACTCCGGCAGGGTAAACAGGGTCATCAGCCAGTGGTTCACCGGCCCATTTACCCCCAGCAGTGCCCGAAAGGCCGCCGCCACCACCACCGTGGGCATCACAAATGGAATGGTGGTGAGCGAACGCAGCACACCTTTGCCCCAAAATTGGTAGCGGGCAAAGAGGTAGGCCGCAGGCAGGCCCACCAACAAGGTGAGCAATGTGGACAAGGCCGCCTGCCAGACGGTGAACCAGAGGGTGTTGGCAATATACGGCCGTGTGCCCACTGCGGCAACTGCCTGCCACGACAGCCCCAATTTCAAAATGGAGGATAACGGCCACAGAAAAAAGAGCAGCAAGAACAAAACCGGCAGCAGCCACGCCCCCAAAACGGCCGTTTTCCCTGCCCAATGCACCCACCTATAACCACGCCACTTATTCAACAAAACACACCCCTGGAAAATTACGAATTAC
>CAZRIB010000512.1:0-2938 GCA_964600035.1 uncultured Ardenticatenaceae bacterium
TTAGTCGGTGAAAAAATCGTATCTTACACAATCGCTCTATTCACGCCATTTTTTGACGAAGGTATTGACTGATGTTGACGGATTTTTATTACATTGTGGATGTCAAGACCCATCGAATTGGCACAAAATTTAATATGCCAAATTTAACATCTGTTGAGCGATTATCGAGATTTTATGAGGATGATACGAACTATTTTGTGTTATTGTTGGTTAGTTACCGAATTGAGCAATCGAAAGCTACTTTTACAGATGTGAAGTTTGTTCCCATCGAATTTCTCAATTGGCACTGTCTAACAATAGGAGCTTTAGGGTGGGGACAGATTCAAATAGCAAATTCAAATCGCATTGAAATTCAACCTCAGCATTCTCGAAAGATATGGATGTTACAATTGTGTGATGAGCTTCTGGAATTTTATCCAAAAGAGATAAGCAAGATCGCAAGTAGAATTGATCACTTCAAGAAAATTCGTGATTTTTGGCTCTCTAAACCAGATGATTAACCATTTGGTATCAGTGATGTGTTGAAATTGATCTTCAAGAGACGGCCGTTCCCCCACCCACACCGCGCCAACAGGAGACGGCCGTTTTTCATGCCAGTCGTCGGGAAATTGAGAATGTGCTGCGAGACGGCCGTTCCATTCACCATTCACAATTAACCGTTCACAATTCACAATTCGATACGGCCGTTCCTCCCCCCCACACCGCGCCAAGGAGAAAAATGCTATTCCAAATTCTCCAAATCAGCCAAATCCTGAAGCCGCCCCACCGCTTTTTTATTCTTCTTCAGATTTTCCAGATCAATGAATGGCAGGGCGACCCCATCAACCATTTCCTCGACGCGCCGGGCATAGCAATCAGAAAAATCTACACCTTTCAAGCTGGTAATCAGGTCAATGCGGTTGGGTGGGTAACCCAACTGGATGATGATACCCGGCTCCAGGAAATCATCGGCAGTTAGCCCCAACGAAGCAAAGCCAAACTGGTCGAGCGCCTTGACGAGGTTAGCCGCATTTTGCTCATCAACCCAGACCCAAATGTCAATAGCTTTGGTGAACCGGGGATGGCCGTGGAAGGCAACGGCATATCCGCCCACGACAAGATAACGCACATCATTGTTGTTTAACGATTGTATAAACTCTTTGAAATCCGGGGTCAGTATCATATTTCCAGGCGATATAGGCGCGGCGAATTTCTTCCAGCGCGGCCAGTCGCGCCGTGTAGGGCTGCGTCTGCCAGTAAGCAAAATCGGATGGCTGTTCGTCAATCCTCATTTTTTTGGCGACTTTGGCCATTCGGGGCGGTACTTTTCCAGCTTGTGTATCTTCGAACATGGTAAGGGAATTATAGCAGAAGGGATGTGTTTGCGGAATTGGGGGACGGCCGTTCCATTCACCATTCACAATTAACCATTCACCATTTACCATTCGATACGGCCGTATCGTCACTCCCCTGCAACCACATTCTGGTAAACTCATTCTAACGGCAGCAAAATCATTGAGGCCTGTATCCCACCCACATATATAAACAAGGAGAACCAAATGTCCGCTCCCACATTACCCGGTATCCAATCCCACACCATCCAAACCAAACGTTTGAAAATGCACGTTTTGCAACATGGCCCGGCAGATGGCACGCCCGTTGTCTTTATTCATGGCAACTTTTCGGCGGCTACCTTTTGGGAAGAAATGATGCTGGCCATGCCCGAAGATTATTTTTGTATTGCGCCCGACCTGCGCGGTTATGGCGATACTGAAGATTTGGTGGTAGATGCCACACGCGGGGCACGAGACTGGAGTGATGACCTGAAAGCCCTCTCCGACACCTTTGGCAGCCGTCCGGCACATTTGGTTGGCTGGTCATTGGGCGGCGGGGTTGTCATGCAATTTTTGCTTGACTACCCGGAACTGGTGGCATCTCTGACATTGGTTAACCCGATTAGCCCGTACGGTTTTGGCGGCACAAAAGGTCTGGATGGCACACCGTGTTATGATGATTATGCCGGTTCTGGCGGCGGTGTGGTGAATCCGGAATTTATCCGGCGCATTCAGGCGGGTGACCGCAGTGCAGATGATCCCAATTCACCGCGTAATGTGATTAATGCGTTTTATTACAAGCCGCCATTCCAGGCCCGGCGTGAGGAAGATTTTTTGACGGCGGCGCTGCTGCAAAAAACAGGGTCTGATCGGTATCCTGGGGACATGATGCCATCAGCGAATTGGCCGAATGTGGCGCCCGGGCAGTTTGGCCCGATTAATGCCACCAGCCCGAAATATTTTGACACAAGTGCCATTGTCGATTTGCCGCAAAAGCCGCCTGTTTTATGGGTGCGCGGAGACAGTGACATGATTGTGGCTGATAATTCGATGTTTGATATGGGCACGCTGGGACAGATGGGTTTTGTGCCGGGCTGGCCTGGGGTAGATGTGTACCCGCCGCAGCCAATGGTGTCGCAGACGCGGGCTGTGTTGGCGCAATATGCAAAGCAGAACGGCCGTTTCCAGGAAGTAGTTATTGCCAATGCGGCGCATAGTCCCCACATTGAACAGCCCGAAGCCTTTTTAGATGCCTTTCTAGCCCACATACGCACGGCATGAGCAGTGGCTCTGCCTGTTCTGGAATGAAAATTGGATGACATTAGCAAAGCTGCGTCAGCGGGTAAGTGAAT
This sequence comes from uncultured Ardenticatenaceae bacterium, assembly GCA_964600035.1. Lineage (GTDB taxonomy): Bacteria > Chloroflexota > Anaerolineae > Promineifilales > Promineifilaceae > CAZRIB01. The sequence continues at coordinate 2,666 of CAZRIB010000512.1, forward strand.
TTTTGGGATTTAACATTCCTGAGACTCCTGTGCCGTTTGCAAGACACCAAAGTGTAAAAGAAGATGGTTATCGCAGGCTGCGCATTAGCTATCAAAGCCAGGAAGGAGAGCAAATACCCGCCTTTCTTTTGCTGCCCGATGGGGACGGGCCATTTGGCGCAGTGCTGGTTCATCATCAACATAACAGCCAAAGACATTTTGGTAAGAGTGAAGTATGTGGTTTGGTTGGTAATCCCCTGCAAGCGTTTGGTCCCGCTTTGGTAAAACAAAAGA
>CAZRIB010000513.1:0-2930 GCA_964600035.1 uncultured Ardenticatenaceae bacterium
GATGGGCACGAATTTGTCTCATTTGATGGCACAGCAAATTGATAAAGTGGTGTTGTATACCATGAACCGGTGGCTGCCGGACTCTTTTGTAGACAGCTATCACAATGCTCCTACACTGGAGACGGTGCTGGCGGAAACGGCCGTTAACCAGCAAAAAACCGTCACCTACGCCCTCACAGCACCCGGCACACACGCCATCTGGCTAGATACCGCAGCAGGCCCCATTCAATGCCGCGTTCGCGTACAGCCCACCACCCAACCACACTCCCCACTCATCATCTACCACCACGGCCTCAATGAATACCCATACGACAACTCCGGGCGGCGCATCTTCCCCAAAAACACACCATTCCCGGCACACATCGCCTTTATCCAGGCCCCATTTCATGATCATTGGAAAACCCCCTTCGACAAAGGCTTTCAGTCCATCCGCACTGTGTACCAAATTTTCGCCGGTTCACTACGCATGATGGCACTCGTACAAAAAGCATTTGAACAGCAAGGCGCCGCATTTACCATTTTGGCAGGTGTCAGTTGGGGCGGCATTACATCCATGCTGTATGAAGGGATGTTTCAGCGCACGCGGGCTGTGGTTCCCATGCTGTCATCCCCCCGGTTAGCCCAAGTCATGTGGGATGTGGCACATCTATTTGGCCGGGATATACCCATCTCCAAACAACAGTTAGAAACCTTACTGGACTTTACAGCATATTACCGGCGCATAGCCACCGAACGCATCTTTCCTTTGCTGGGAGAACTGGACCAATTCTTTCTACTGCCCAAACATGGGGATGTTTACCTTCAAGACCGCGTGAAAACCATTGAGGCCAGCCATATTACCGGCATGTGGCAGGCTCCGGTTCTGCGGGCGCATGTGGCGCAGGCATTAGCCTGGGCTTGGGAAAATCCCAGAAACGACCAAAAACTTATGAGCCGCTAAACTTTGTCTCAGACTAAACTTATATTTATGCCCTAAACTCACAATCGAAGTCGCCAAAGAAAAAGCCTGCACCCGATTCTCCCTCCTGGTCGGACGCAGGCTTTTTTCTTTACCCGCTAACATTTTCTTCGTCGCCCGCGAAATACACACGGGGTACGCGGGTATTGATGTTGGTTAAAACCTCGTATGGAATTGTGCCCCCCCATCTGGCTAAATCTTCACAGGTAATGGTTTCGCTGCCGCTTTTGCCAATGAGTACGACTTCATCATTGTTATAAGCAGAATCCCATTCAATGTTGACCATAAGCTGATCCATGCAGATACGGCCGATTACCGGATAACGCTTTCCCCTAATCAACACTTTTGCCCTGCCAGACATCCGCCGAAAATAGCCGTCGCCATAACCGACCGGCACTGTTACCACCCGCACCATGTGGTCGCTTTGCCACGTAGAACCATAACTGACCGGATGCCCGGGCTGGACAACTTTGAAATAAACGACGCGCGATTTCCAGGAAAGGGCTGGTTGAACAGCGATTGTTTTGGTTACTTCTTGCGATGGGTACACACCATAAAGCAAGATGCCCGCCCGCACCATGTCGAAATGACTTTCCGGGAGCTGCAAAATGGCGCCGGAGTTTGCCATGTGGCGCAGAGGGGGCGGGGCGATGCTGCGGCGTTCATAAAAAGAGAGGACTTCCTGGAACCGTTCTAGCTGTAATTTGGCATGATCCAGGCTGGCGGCGTCGGCGTTGGCAAAGTGGGAGTAGATGCCTTCTACTTCTACGTGTTGGCAGTGCAGCGATTCTTCCAGCAGGGTGTGGGCGTTGTAGTAATGAACACCGATGCGTTCCATGCCGGTGTCAATTTTGAGATGGACTTTGGCTTTGATGCCCATTTCTTTGGCGGCTGCTTCAATGTGCTGCAATTTTTCGACAGATGAGGCGGTGATGGTGAGGTTGTGCTTGAGGAAGTAGGGGATTTGGTTGCCGATGATGCCGCCCATGACAAGGATGGGGGTTGTGATGCCGGCTTCTCTGAGCAGAATGCCTTCTTCCAGAACGGCGACGCCGATGTAGGTGGCTCCCAATTGGGAGACGTGGCGGGCGATGGGGATGAGGCCGTGCCCGTAGGCGTTGGCTTTGAGGACGGTGAGGAGTTTGGCTGGGGCAACGGCCGTTTCAATTGCCCGGTAATTGCGCGTTATCTGGTCTAAGTTCACGGCCACATACGTGGGGCGAACAATGCCATTTTCACTAATCGTGGGTTGGTTTATTTGCGTCATCGTCGTTTTATGGCGTGGTTGGCTTACCGCCAACAGTATCACGGGGGTCAACGGCATCCATAAATTCACCAAGCGGGGTGTCAAAACGAACACGTACCCGTGTCCATTCAAAGCGGTCTTCATAGCCGTGCCATTGCCCGCCCATTGTGGTGACTGCACCCCAAAAATTAAGTTCTTGCAAAATCTGGATCACAGCTTCATCGTAGCGGCCAGCCGGATAATTGAAAAATTGGGGTTTGTAACCCAAATGGTAGGCAATGGTTTCTTGTGGGCCGAGAATTTCCCAAATGAGTTTTTCTCTGGGCTGGCCGCGCAGGTCTGGGTGGGTGCGGCTGTGGGGTTCAATGCGGTTTCCGGCGGCGGCCATTTCTTTTGCCATTTCCCAGGTCATGTAGCCTTCTCTGTTTTGATCGATAAATTCTGTCACGACAAAGAATGTGCCTGTGAGACCATATTCCTGAAGGACGGGGAAGGCGTTTAGGTAGTTGTCGGCATAGCCATCGTCGAATGTCAGGATGACGGGTTTGGCGGGGAGTTCTTTTTTGCCCAGGATGGCCAGGGAGAGGTCGTACAGGTCGATGGTTGTGTAGCCATTTTCGGCGAGATATTGCATTTGTGCGCGAAAGTTTTCTGGCGTGACGGAGAGGTCCTGGCGGTAGATGTCGGCGTCTGCTGGCGGTATGCTGATGTAGTGATACATGAGGA
>CAZRIB010000514.1:0-2924 GCA_964600035.1 uncultured Ardenticatenaceae bacterium
CTGGCTGTAGATGTACAGGCTGGCGGCGATGGCGTCGAGGTCGTGGTCGGTGCGGGCATTGCCGGGGTCAAGGGTACAGGATGAGATGGGGGTGGCAAACGGCCGTAAATCCTCAGCAATGTGAGACAGGTCTGGGTCAGAAAGGGTGGTTGTTTTTTGGTTGGGCAATGGTTGCGTTTGCTCCTGTAGAACAAAAATAGAACAAAAAAACACCCGGCGCACACCTGAAAGGCGTGGGCAATATGGGGGTGGGATTTGGGGTGCGCCCAAAAATGGTGTAAAGCCCGGTCTAAAACCGAAATGACCTTGATTAACCTTTCTCTGGTCATACACCAAAAGTGAACGCACCCTTTTGAAAATTGCTGTTTACCCGGTCAGCTCTATTTGCTACAAAACGTCTGTTACTGGCAAAGATTTGTAATTGGTAAACGCTTGCTCATTTTTCATGAGAATGGTTGCCTGAACGGCCGTTTATGGGAAGATACACACAAAAAAAGGACATACAAAATGGCACGCTGGCGACAAGCAGGCCGCGAATATGAACGCGACCCCGATAAACAAGCAAAACGATTGAGCAAAGAAAATTTAGCCGCATTTACCCGGCTGCTGCAATATGTACGGCCGTATCTCCGCTGGATGACACTTTCAATCATCGCCCTGCTCTTCAGCGCCGGGCTGGGGCTAATCCTGCCCCTCGTCATCCGCAACCTGGTAGATTTCGTCCTGCTGGAAAACAACTTACAGCAGCTCAACAGACTAGGCGTCCTCCTGCTCATCGTATTCATCGTCCAGGGCATATTCAGCTTCATCCACCGCCTTTCCCTGGCCTACGTTGGCGAAAAAGCCGTTGCCGACATCCGCATCGCCGTATTCAGCCACCTGCAAACCCTCTCCCTCAAATTTTACGCCGACCACCGTACCGGCGAAATCATCTCCCGCCTCACCAACGACGTTTCCCTGCTGCAAAACGCCATCACCAACGACATTGTGGCCTTGCTCAGGCAAGCCATCACGCTGGTTGGCGCGGCCATCTTTCTATTTGTGCTGGATTGGCGGTTAACACTCATCATTTTGGCCGGCATCCCGCCCGTTACCCTGACGATGGTCTTTTTAGGGCGCAAAATTCGCGTGGCGGCCAAAGCCGTTCAAGACACACTGGCCGAAGCAGCCAATGTGGTCGAAGAAACCACATCCGGCGTGCGCATTGTCAAATCATTTGCCCGGGAAGCCTATGAAATTGACCGGTATTCACAACGTGTCCAGCAAGTCTTTGCGGCGGCACTCCACCGCGCCAAAATTGCCTCTATCTTAGGGCCAATTATTGGCTTTATGGCTTTTGCTTCCATTACCGTGACGTTGTGGTTTGGCAGTTACGCGGTCATTCAAGGCCGCATGACGGCTGGCGATTTGGTGGCTTATCTGGTCTATACCATGATGGTGGCCACGCCCATTGCAACGCTGGCCGGACTGTATGCCCAGTTTCAGTCGGCATTGGGCGCAACAGAGCGGCTGTTTGCTTTGCTGGATACCCAGCCGGATGTGGCCGACAAGCCAGAGGCTGTCCCGCTGCCATCTGTTCGGGGTGAAGTTGTTTTTGAGCATGTTGATTTTGACTATGACGGGAAGGTTGCTGTGCTGCATGATGTGTCGTTTGTGGCCAAGCCGGGGCAGGTCATTGCGCTGGTTGGTCCCAGCGGCGCGGGCAAGTCTACGCTGGTTAATTTGATTCCACGCTTTTATGATGTGGTAAACGGCCGTATCACCATCGACGGCCACGACATTCGAGACGTACAACTTCTCAGCCTGCGGCAGCAAATCGGCATCGTCCCGCAGGAAACCATCCTCTTTTCCGATACCGTAGAAGCCAACATTCGCTACGGCAAACTGGAAGCCACCCAGGCAGAAATTGAAGCCGCCGCACGCGCGGCCAACGCACACGAATTTATCATGAACGATTTGGCAGATGGCTATGCCACACTGGTGGGGGAACGGGGCGTTAAATTAAGCGGCGGCCAGCGCCAGCGCATCGCCATCGCCCGCGCCATTCTCAAAGACCCGCGCATCCTCATTTTGGACGAAGCTACTTCTTCACTGGATAGTGAAAGCGAAAGCCTGGTGCAAGAAGCACTGGAACGGCTCATGGCAGGGCGTACATCCTTTGTCATTGCCCACCGGCTTAGCACCGTACAAAACGCCGATTGGGTGCTGGTGCTGGATGGCGGGCGTGTGGTAGAGCAAGGCACACACGCCACGCTGCTGGCTAATCCTGACGGGTTGTACACACGTCTGCATCAAATGCAGTTTGCGCCGGAACAGTGGCAGGTTCGTGGATAATGATTAAAGATTGATGATTGATGATTGAAGAGAAGCGAGTACTTTAATCATTAATCATCAATCATTGGTCATCCTTACGGCCGTGCCACAAACAAGCCGCTCTCTTTGGTAATGGTCACTGCGCCATCTTCGGTAATTTTGGCAGCAAAGTAGTCATGGAGCTTTTGGCGAATGGCATCCGGAATGGCGAGATGCTGCACGGTAGAAAGTACATAAGCCACCAGCGGCGCGGCTTCTGTGACGCGCAAGCCGTCGGGGTAGGGAATCATTTCTATGTGGGAGAAGTACGGCCGTAACTGCTCTGCCCCGTTATCCAGACGAAACGACAGGCTCATAGATGCGCTGGAAGCCAGGCGGCCTCCCGGCAAGAGTGTTTCAATGTCCGGGAAAAGTTCTTGTCCCATCTGGGTTAATTCTTGCATGTGACGGCGGCCATTGGTGGCGGCAAAGAAACGGCCGTTCGCCTTCAACACCCGCCGCACCTCCGCCAACGCTTTCGCCCGGTCCGGCACATGGTACAGCATATGGTTGGCCACAGGGCAATCGGGTATGTTATGTAAACAATATCGGTAGATAAAACAACAAAATGA
>CAZRIB010000515.1:0-2921 GCA_964600035.1 uncultured Ardenticatenaceae bacterium
CTCATATGCTTGCTTTCCTCAATTGTTCTTCGATGCTGTGCCGCCCGCGGTAGCGAAAGCGCACCAACTGGCCATCGATCATCAACTGCGGCAGGTTAAAAATGCCCATTTGGGCGATGGTCAGCGGGTCGTCGATCCGGCCGACTTCTGCATTCAGGCCTAACTGTTCGACAACGGCCGTGACTTCGGCCGTCATCTGGCGGCATTTGGGGCAGCCCACACCAATAATGTTAATCTTCATCACGCTCCAACTTATCGCCTCTCAAAGCCGCCACATAATCGCGCGCAGAATCACCGCGCAAAATGTTAGCGATGCCCAGGATACCATCGGTCAGATAGCGGGCGTGGAAGCCCTGCAACGTCAAAAACAGGCGGGCAATTTCGGCGCGGTCGTAGTGGGGGCACATGGTAATAATGGTTTTGGCCGGGTCTAATTCGTTCAGACGTTTGGGCAGGTCGTTGAGCGGGATGTGCAGGCCAAAGCCCAGCCCCCACGCCGCCTGCTCCTCGGCAAAGCGGATGTCAACAAGCTGCGCTTTGCCTTCCTGGTACAACCGGAGTGCTTCCGGGGCCTGAATTTTCATCGCCCGGCGCTCGGCGTAATCAAAGTTTGTTAGATAGTTGGCAAAGTCTTTTTCAATCATTTTTTCGTTTGTAAACTGAATTGGCAGTTTGGTAAACGGTATTTGGCGTTCGATTTACCAAATCAAGTTACGGCATGTGGTGGGAAACGGCCGTTTCCTCCACATGCCTGTCCGTAAACAAATGACGGTGCAGCCAGGGCGCCGCCTTCAAAATCAAAATCATCAGCGGGATTTGCACCATCGGCGCAAAAGCGGGCGGCAGCGTCGCCAGCCCGCCAAACGAGGTGATGGCTAACGCCAGCGTAATCGAATGATTCTTGCCCGTCGTGCTGTAGCCGATGGCAATCGCATCTTCAAAATCAAGCCCGGCCGCTTTGGCATAAGCAATAGCCAGGATAAACAAAAACGAATATAAGATAATCATTGCCGGAATCAACTGCCAGATGATTTCGGGATGGGTGAGGATATTGTGCGCCTGCATCCCCACGGCGATAAAAATGATGAAATACATGCCCAGGCTGGAAACCGTGGGCAGCGCCGGTTGAATTTTCTTGTAGGTCGCCGGGCCGTAGCGCTGCAAAATGAAGCGGCGCGTCAATGCTCCGGCTAACAGCGGCAGCACGACAATTTCCAGCAGCTGCTTCACCATCAACCACAGGTCAATGGGCACAGTCTGGCCGACCAAAATCACCATCCAAATGGGCACAGCGACGATGACCAGCAGCAGCCCCGTCGCCAAAATCGTCAGCGCCGTTTCCACGCGCCCTTTGGCAAACCCCGTCCAGGCGGCGACCATGCCGCTGCCGGCAACGGTCACCTTGAGGATGAAGCCGGCAATCAGATAGGGATCCCCGTTGGGGAAGAACCAATGGGCAAAGAGCGCGGCCAGCGGCGGGCTGATGATGAAGTTGATCGCCAGCGCCGCCAGCACCACTTTGGGATTGCGCAAAGCCTTCGTTGCGTGTTCAACCCTGAAGTTGATCATCATCGGATACAACATGAAAAACAGGGGAACGGGAACCCAGGGCTTGAGCGCCTTGAGCGCGTCCGGGGCGGCATTGCCGATGAGCAGCGCCAACCCAATGTCAATTAAAACAAACAGCGGCAAATATTTTCGCATGATGGCGAAGAATTTAGGCCACATATTTCACCTTCTTTTATACGGCGGGAACGAATACGGCCGTTCCCTGCCCACAAGCGGCACATTCAAATTGAATCGTCGTATGTTCAATCCCAAACCGTTCCGATAAGATGTGCTTGATCGCGGCCATCATCTCGTCCGTTGCCTGCAAAGATTGGTCGGCGGTGACCACATGGGCGCTGAGGGCCACATAGCCGGGGCTGACTGTCCAAACGTGCAAATCGTGAATCCCTTCCACGCCCGGCACTTCGCCCATTGCCGCCGCCACCTCGCTGGCTGTCATCCCTTCCGGCATCCCTTCGGCCAGGATGTGAACCGCCTGCCGCAGCACGCGCCCGGAGCTGGAAAGGATGATCACGGCAATCAACACGCTGACCAACGGATCAACCCACACCCAATCGGTGTAAAGCATAATCACACCGGCGCCAATAACGCCGACCGAGGCCAGCGCGTCGCCCAGTACATGCAAAAAGGCGCTGCGCACGTTCAAATCGTCGTGGTCATGCTCGTGCAGCGTGAAAGCGACGATGAAATTGACGACCAGGCCGATGACGGCGACGATGAGCATGGGGCCGGCCAGCACCGGCTCTGGATTACGGAAGCGGTTCCACGCTTCGTGAAAAATTTCAAAGGCGATAAACAGTAACGTGGCCCCGTTGATGAGCGCGGCCAAGACTTGCATCCGGTGGAAGCCGAAGGTGTGGCTGTCGTTGGCCGGGCGGGCGGCCAGCCGCAGGGCGATGAAGCTCAACGCCAGCGCCAGCATGTCCAAAAAGACGTGGGCGGCGTCGGAGAGCAGCGCCAGGCTGCCCGTCCACACCCCGCCGACGATTTCGGCCAGCAAAATGAGGCCGGTCAGGCTCAAGGAAAGGATAAATTTGGTTTCCGTACCGTGCGCGTTGCGAACGTGCGGGTCATGGGAATGGGTTTCGTGGTTATGGCTATGTTCACTCATTTGTTGTTTCCTTGATTGGTTGCCAGCGGCCCAAATAAGGCCTGGGCTTTCGCCTCGTCCACCCGGCAGGCGGGCTGGATGAGGATGTCGAAGGGGTTGACGAGACGGCCGTTCACCAATATCCCCGGCGACGACCGTAGTTGATGCTTTTCTGACAACGCCTGCCCTTCTTCCGATTCTAATTCGATGCGCGTGTAGGGAATTTGCTTCTCGTCCAGATAAGCCAACACGCGCTGGCTGC
>CAZRIB010000516.1:0-2910 GCA_964600035.1 uncultured Ardenticatenaceae bacterium
TGGACGAAACGGCCGTTCTGCTTAATAAACCAGCGCTAACAGACACGGCCGTTCAATTCCGCAAAGCTGGCGATGCCTGGCAAAAACTGGCGGCCGCGCTGCTTCCGGATTACATAGACCCATTCGGAGAAGTGCGACAGTTGATGGATAAAAAACACGCCCTGTTCATAGAACAAGGCGCGGAAGCTGCAAATGAAATTTTGGCCATAAACGGCCGTCTTAACCAATTACGCCAGCAAATGGCAAGCAATTTCCCACTTACCGATGCAGAAACAGAAACATTTCGTCAACAATTGGCTGACGCTGTTATGGATGTGCACGATGCAGAAGAAACGGCCGTAGCCGCACTAAAAGACGCAATGCTGGGGTAGTAATCAGCAAAATAATTAACGACGGCCACCCTTCAAACTATCTTGAAGTGCATCCAACTCATCCCATTTACCGGCCGCTGCCAATGCCGCTTGTTCTGGCCATGTATCCGGAAATGCAATCGTAATACCTGCATCCTCACGCACAATCTTGTTCAACTGCTCAACAGAAGCCTCAGCCAATTGAGCAAATGTAGAAATACCTGCTTCATTTAATATAGAAGCAATTTTGGGGCCAATGCCTTCAATTTTGCGTAAGTCATCGGGGGCTGCCGGTTCTGGTTCTTCAGCAGCGGCAAGAGGAGCAACTGTTTCTGTCCGAACGGCCGTATGCTCATCTGTATGATCATGGCCTTCACCCGGGCCACTTGCATCATGATGCTCATCTCCATGACCCTCGGCCGGCATCTCCACAATTTGATTACGCGTCAGTCCCCACCACAGCAGCAGCAATATCACAACAATGATAACGGCTGGAACCCACAGCGGCGTGCCCACAGGCTCCACATCCCCTTCTGCAAACACATCCACCAGTAATGACATTGCAAATACGAAAGTAGTCATCATGCCTCTCCCTCTAGACAAATTAAAAAATAAACCTTTCATGCAAATCGTAACGTACTCTACGCAATCTGACAATACAAACGACTATGCGACAGGTTCATTCACAAAATCAGAAGCAAATCGCCCCCTTGCCTTAAAATAAAAAATCAACCATATTGAAAAGATTGCAATGCCTAAAAAGCCCATCAAAGCAGCAACTTGCCGGACTGACAACCCAAACAAATCCTGCCCAACGCCGGCCGCCAAAGTAGATATGGATTGTGTCAGAGTCAAAGCCGCAAATTCAAAAGCAAAAACGCGGCCGCGAAATTCGTTGGGAACTAGCATGGCCAGTAATGCCGCCGAAAATACCCATACAACACCGGAACCAATCGTGCGAACGGCCGTTGCCGCTAAAAACGACCCTAGCGTTGGCGCTGCGCTTAACCATAAAATGCCGGCAGGAACAATCACAAAACCGAATGTAATGCCTAACAATAAACGGCGTGGGGCATCGCCCAACCATTTGCGCATGTACAAAGGCCCCAACCCTGTACCTAGCCCACTGACGAAATAAATCACCCCTAAAACGGCCGTGCCGGCATCAGCAACCACACGCCAGTTAACAAACCGTTCGGCAAAAATATCATTTGCAAATGAAATTTCTAATACATTGATAGCCCCCCACACAAGTGCCCCACCGGCCTTTACCAAACTGACGCCCAAGATAAACGGCCGTGCTGACAAATACCGAAAGCCATCAACAAAATCAAGCCATCCCGTCTGCTCCCCAGCACCATCCACCTTCGTCAAACCAGCAATTCGCCCCACCAACACCGCAGACACCAAAAAAGTCAACGCATCCAATACAAACGCCGTTTGTGCGCCAAAAAACGCAGCAACAACACCCCCAAGAAAAGACCCCATCGCCAACATCGTGCTCCAGGTCAAACTATCCAATGCATTCGCAGTCACCAACTCCTCGCGAGAAACCACATTCGTCAAAACAGCAGCTCGCGAAGGCGTAAACAAAGCACTCAGCCCAAACTGTACAATCGTCAACACGTAAAGCAGCCACACATCCCCACTGCTCCGCACAAACAAAAAACAAAAGACCGTCACGGCCCGCAGCACATCCGAAAAAATCATCAGCCGCTTTCTGTCAAAACGGTCAGCCAACACCCCCGCCAGCGGACTAACCACAAACAATGGCAAAAACCTTGCCAAAAACAAAGAGCTAATTGCCGTCCCCGAATCAGTCAGGTCCGTAATTAGCTCAGCAGATGCCAACAAATTAAACCAATCGCCCAGCAAAGAAACTACATTTCCCCACCACAACAGACGATAATCACGGTTACGTTTCAATAACAACAAATATTCACGCATAAAACCACCGCGGTCACAAAATCAATTGGAAATTAAAAACAGGCAAAAAAAAAGGCCTCTTGGCAATGACCTACTCTCCCAGGGGGTCGCCCCCCAAGTACCATCGGCGCTGACGAGCTTAACTGCCGGGTTCGGGATGGGACCGGGTGTACCCTCGTCGCTCAAATCACCAAGAGACCTTCTTATAAACAAATTTGTTAATCAACTAAATAAACACAATTCAAAAGTAACAACGACTTACACAATCTCAAACGTCAAAATTCCAAATTCTCCGTATCATATGAAACGTAAGCCCTCGACCATTAGTACGGCTTAGCTAAACATGTTACCATGCTTACACATGCCGCCTATCAAGCTAGTCGTCTCCTAGCGGTCTTACTCCATACGGATGAGGGATCTAATCTTAGGGCGAGTTTCCCGCTTAGATGCTTTCAGCGGTTATCTCTGCCAGACGTAGCTACCCAGCGATGCCGTTGGCACGACAACTGGCACACTAGAGGTCTGTCCACCCCGGTCCTCTCGTACTAGGGGCAGCTCCCTTCAAATCCCTTACGCCCACAGCGGATAGAGACCGACCTGTCTCACGACGGTCTGAACCCAGCTCACGTACCGC
>CAZRIB010000517.1:0-2891 GCA_964600035.1 uncultured Ardenticatenaceae bacterium
TATTTAGGAACAACTCTAATTTATATCCAGGCTGCTTTCCCGTAAAAAGAGCTTGTATACGAGCACCTCATCTAACACTCATCACCATTCGACGGCTGCATAACACCTTGTTATAATGCCCGTTTGTTGGCTGGCAGCCTGCTTTGCCAACCCAGCAATTCAAATAAATCTTATTAAATGGGGAAAGAAACATGACTTTGCAAACATGGGCGCCATACCTGGGTGTGGCAGAAATTATTTTGGCAATTACATTAACTGTATTGGTATTGATGCAGACAAAAGGCTCCGATTTGGGCGGCTTTTTAGGTGGTACAGGTGATGCCACTGGCGGCTATCGTACCCGCCGGGGCGTTGAAAAAACGCTGCATCAGGTCACCATTGCCCTTTCTGTTGTTTTCTTCATCGTGACAATTCTGGCCTTCATCGCCTGGGGACAGGTCGTTTAAGGTAAGGATTCAAAGCAAGAAGATTAAGGATTAAAGATTGAAGAGCAGACAAGCCGCATCGTTATCTTTTCTTCTCTGTTCCTCAGTCCCTTTGGTTGCAAACCTGAATTGTTACCAATGGTGACTTGTTGTTCTTTAATCCATCAATCATGAATTTTTAATTTTATTCAGAAAGCGTGAAGCGGAAATCGTGTTTATCCATGCGTGATGATACATTTCCGTTTCACGTTTTAATTTTTTTGCAAAAGTGTCCATTGAAAAATGGCTGAGAATGCAAGGGTCGCAGGGCGTGCTGCCGAAAATTCTGTGTCATTTGCATTACACAATGCCTTTTTTGGGAGACGCAAAAGTTTATTTTGATGAAACGCAATGATGGGCTTCTGTTGGCTATTTCTGTGTTAGGCCTTTTGCTTGTTTTAGGCATGGTGGCTTTTCCATCCCAGCCAGATGAAGCTGAACAAGAAACAAATCAGGCTGTACCTGTTACCCGAATCGCGGTTGTGAATACCGGAGATGGTGATCGTTGTTCGGTGTTGACACCGGAGCAGGGGGGGACGCTGTTTGAAGGGATTGTTGGGGCGCCCCGTTTTTTGAACCCGCTTTTGAGTGACCCGTATGTGGTTGACCGGCAGTTGGTGGATTTGATTTTTGATGGCCTGACGCGGATTGATGAAAACGGCCGTTTCCAGCCAGCACTGGCACACGATTGGTCAATTAGCGAGGATGGTCTCTCCATTCGTTTTCGTCTGCGCGAAGGGTTAACCTGGCACGATGGACAGCCAGTAACGGCCGGAGATGTGGCCTTTACCTACGGGCTGATGCAAGATGACAACTTCCCTGGCGACCCGGCACTGAAAACATTGTGGCAGTCTGTTGAAATCAATTTAATTGATGACGGCACGATTGAATTTATCCTGCCAGAGCCATATTCGCCGTTTTTGGAAGCGACGACACGCGGTGTTTTGCCAGCCCATTTGTTGGAAGGGGTGACAGCCGCCACCTTGCCGTCTTCAAATTTCCATGGTGCGCCGGTAGGGACTGGCCCGTTTATGGTAGATACGGCCGTATCCTGGCAAGAAAGCGGCGAAATTCGGTTACTGCCTAATCCCGCCTATTGGGGTGACGTGCCATTGGATGCCATCGTCTGGCGGTTTTATCCAGATGAGGCCTCCATGCTGGCTGACTTTGAATTAGGGGCGATTGACACGATGTTGATGGTCTCGCCTGAGATGATTCCGCAGGTAACGGCCGTGCCTGGCGTGCAGCTCTTCACCGATGCCGCCCCCCGGCAAACCATGCTTCTGTTCAACCAGGGCTACCCGGAACAAGAATCTCCCCCTGTATTATCATCTTTGGCACTCAGACAAGCCCTTTCAATGGCTGTTGACCGTACCGCACTCATCGACAAAGTGCTAAATGGGCAGGGGCTGCTTCTGGATGGCCCATTCTTGCCTTCCACCTGGGCATACAATCCGGCACTCATCCCGCCACAGCCCTATGATTTAGAAGGAGCAGCCGCCAAACTGGAAGAAGCAGGCTGGGTGCTGCCAGAAGGTGGCCGTGTGCGGCAAAAAGATGAGGCTTCATTGACACTGCGTGTCATTGCGCTGGATTTGCCCGTTTACCGGCAGTTAGTCGATGAAATAACGGGCAGTTGGGAAGCGGTTGGTGCAGATGTCTCCGCAGAATGGGCTGGGTCAATGGCAGAACTGCAATCACTGCTGGTTTCTCAACAGTTTGATGTGGCGTTGGTAGATGTTGCCCCGCCACGTGACCCGGATCAATATGATTTTTGGAGCCAGGAAGCCATTGTGCGCGGCCAAAATTATGCGGGCTGGAATAACCGCCGGGCAAGTGAGTCGCTGGAGAGCGCCCGGCAGCTCTGGCCGCAGGATGAAAGACGGCCGTATTACAACACATTTTTGCGTCTGTTTAATAATGATTGGCCTGCCCTCACCCTGTACCAGCACGTCAACACAGTGGCTGCCCATGATTCGCTGATTGGCTTTGAAATTGGCCGTATGTTTGCACCCCGTGATCGCTACCAGCATTTGGGGCAGTGGTATGTGAATGTGGTGGAAACGGCCGTGGCCTGCCCATAGCCGCATATAGCCTGTGATTGAGTCTCAAAAATGTCAAAATTTTTTGGGGGACTCGTCGATTTCTTTAATAAACTGTGCCCTTTGGTATAATAAAGTCGAATGACCGCTCAGTACCATCATAAGCGGCCACGAGATTTAGGGTAAATGAAAGCAAAGTTGCTTCTGCACCCTTTGTGAAAATTCCAATTAATGAAGGAGTAATTACCATGATTAATGGATGGGAATGGGTCATTATTTTAGTTGTTGTTCTGTTAGTGTTTGGTGTAGGCCGAATTAGCAAATTGGGTAGTGAATTGGGTAGAGGTATCCGCGCCTTTAAGGAAGGCCTGCAAGAAGAACAGGA
>CAZRIB010000518.1:0-2869 GCA_964600035.1 uncultured Ardenticatenaceae bacterium
ATTCTCTGTGTAACTTAGTGGTTCTCCGTGCCACTCTGTGTTCCTGCTGTATAGTACCTTTATTCTTTATCAAAAAAGGAGTCCCTATGTTTGCCACATTACCCAGTAGTGCTTTGGAATTTATGTCGTGGAAATGGGAGCAGATTGCTCCTTACTATGAGGAGTTGGCGGCACGGCCGTTAACGGCCGATACCTTGCACCAGTGGCTCGTCGATTGGTCAGCCATCAGCAAACTGCTTTCCGAGCGATTTGCCCGGCTGCGAACCGCCACCACCCAGAACACCAACGACGAAGCCGCCGATCAGGCCTACAACGCATTTTTGGAAGAGATATTCCCGCCTGCACAAACAGCAGAACAGCAGCTAATCACCAAACTGCTGCAATCTGGCCTGACCATTGAAGGCATGGAAATACCCATCCGCAAAATGCAGGCAGACGCTGACCTGTTTAACGAAGCCAACTTGCCCCTTATAGCCGAAGAACAGAAAAAGGCCGCTCAATACAACCGCATTCTTGGCGGGCAAACAGTGGTTTGGGAGGGTGAAGAGACGACCTTGACCCAGCTTAACCCCCTGCGGGAATCGCTGGATAGAGATGTGCGGGAGCGTGTGTGGCGGCTGATCGCGGAAAGACAGCTTGCCGACCGGGAAACGATCAATGCCCTTTGGCAGGAATTTATGGCCTTGCGCAAAGAGATGGCAGCCAATGCTGGTTATGATGATTACCGTGCCTATCGCTGGAAGCTGTTGAAGCGGTTTGATTACACACCGGAAGATTCGATGCAGTTCCACCGGGCAATTGAGGAGGTGGTTGTTCCGGCGGCAAACCGCATTTATGAGGCAGTGGCGGCAGAACTGGGCGTGACCCGGCTGCGTCCCTGGGATGTGGTGGCGGATGTTTTTCCCATCAATACCCATACGTTGAAGCCGTTTGCGGATATATCAGAGTTGGAGGAAACGGCCGCAGCGATTTTCAACAAAGTTCATCCCAAAGTAGGCCAATATTTTGCCACTATGCGGGCGGAAGGACTGCTTGATTTGCCCAACCGCAAGGGAAAAGGGCCGGGGGCTTACTGTACCTATTTTCCAGTGCAGAAACGGCCGTTTATTTTTATGAACGCCGTCGGCACAGCCAGCGATGTTAAAACCCTTCTCCACGAAGCCGGGCACGCCTTCCACAGCTTTGAAGCGGGCGAACTGCCATACCCCTACCAGCGTCACCCCGGCGCAGAGTTTGCCGAAGTGGCATCCATGTCTATGGAACTGTTGGCCTCCCCTTATCTAACAGCCGATCAGGGCGGTTTCTACCAGTCGGCAGAAGATGCAGCGTGGCACAAGCTGGGACATTTGCAAAAAATTGTCACCTTCTGGCCGTACATGGCTGTGGTGGATGCGTTCCAGCACTGGGTGTATGCCAACCATGCCGCCGCCACCAATCCCGCCAACTGTGACGAGAAGTGGGCGGAGTTGTGGCAGCGCTTTATTCCGGCAGTGGATTTTAGTGGATTTGAGGATGTGCGGGATACGGGCTGGCATCGCAAGCTGCACATTCATAAGTACCCGTTTTATTATGTGGAATATGGTATGGCGCAGGTGAATGCCATTCAGGTTTGGGCAAATGCGCTGCGAGACCAGGAAACGGCCGTTGAGCAATATCTGAGCGCGCTGGCTTTGGGTGGAACCCGTACCCTGCCAGAGTTGTATGCAGCCGCAGGCGGCCGTTTCCAGTTTGATGTGCCCGCCATGCAAGAAATTATCGACTTACTCGAAGACCAAATGGCGGCATATCGCCAACAAGTTGCCGGGTGACAGGGTGATGGGTGAAGAGGTGATGGGGTGACAAGGTGACTGGGTGACAAGGTGATAGGGTAATAAACCAATCTCCCAATCTCCCAATCTCCAATCTCCCAATCTCTAATCTCCAATCCCCCTTTATATAATCATGACACATCAATCATTAACAGGAGTAAATACATGGATTATGTACGATTAGGCAAGACAGGCGTGAAAGTGTCGCGGATTTGCCTGGGCATGATGACTTATGGCACGCCAACCTGGCGTGAATGGGTGCTGGATGAAAAAGACGGCCGTCCCATTATCAAACGTGCTTTAGACCTGGGCATTAACTTCTTTGACACCGCCGACATGTACTCATTGGGCGTGAGTGAAGAAATAACCGGCCGTGTACTGCTGGACTATGTGCCACGCGAGGAAGTGGTCATTGCCACCAAAGTCTATTTTCCTGCCAATGACCATGATCCCAATGCCGGCGGGTTGTCTCGCAAGCACATCATGGATGCAATAGACAAATCCCTGCAAAGGCTGGGCACTGATTACGTAGACCTGTACCAGATTCACCGCTGGGATTATGACACGCCTATTGAGGAGACAATGGAAGCCCTGCATGATGTCGTCAAGGCTGGCAAGGCTCGTTACATTGGCGCATCTAGCATGTATGCGTGGCAGTTTGCCAAGGCACAGCACACAGCCGAAAAATACGGCTGGACAAAATTTGTCTCCATGCAAAACCATTACAATCTGGTTTACCGCGAAGAAGAACGGGAAATGAATCCGCTTTGCGCTGACCAGGGCGTGGCGGTCATTCCCTGGAGTCCGCTGGCACGGGGATTTTTAACCGGCACGCGCAGCCGGGAAGGGTGGGGCAGTACCAAACGTGCCAAAAGTGACACCTATGCCCATATGATGTATTACCAGGAGGGTGATTTTGAAATTGTGAACCGGGTGGTGGCGCTGGCCGAGGAAAAGGGTGTGTCACCAGCACAAATTGCACTGGCCTGGCTGCTGCATCAGCCGGTGGTGACAGCGCCCATTATTGGGGCCAGCAAGATGAAGCATTTGGAGGAAGCGGT
>CAZRIB010000519.1:0-2869 GCA_964600035.1 uncultured Ardenticatenaceae bacterium
ACCAAATTTCCACAAAGTATAACAGCCACAAAATAGTTGCCTATTCATGAAAGCGGCACTTTCCGTTAAACTACGCTTATGGAACCTATAACGCTTTTTCAGGGAAAACGAATTTTGCTCGGTATAACCGGCTCCATTGCCGCGTACAAAGTGGTGGATTTGGCCTCCAAGCTCACGCAGGCGGGGGCGCTGGTGGATGTGGTGATGACGGAAGCGGCGCAAAAATTTGTGACACCGCTGACTTTTCGTTCTGTTACCGGACGGCCAGTGTATGTGGATATGTGGGGATTGGATGACCATGTGCGCCATGTGGCGCTGGCGGAGCAGGCGGATTTGATGGTGATTGCGCCGGCCACTGCCCATACGCTGGCCAAGCTGGCTCATGGGCTGGCGGATAATTTGCTGACGGTTACGGCCGTTGCCGCTCGCTGCCCTATGATGGTTGCCCCGGCAATGGACGGCGGCATGTATGAATCGCCTGCAACCCAGGCCAATGTGGACACACTCAAGGCGCGGGGTGTGCAGTTTATTGGCCCCACGGCTGGCCGGATGGCCTCAGGCCTGTCGGGGTTAGGGCGCATGGTAGAACCTGCCGAATTGATGGCCTATATCCGGCTGGCACTGGCTAAAAATGGCCCACTAGCCGGACGGCATGTGGTTGTCAGCGCTGGCCCCACCAGAGAATCATTAGACCCGGTGCGTTTTATTACCAACCGGTCTACCGGGCGGCAGGGGCTGGCTGTTGCCCAGGCGGCGCTGGATGCCGGGGCAGATGTAACCATTGTGCTGGGTCCGGTTGCCGATGAGCCGCCCATTGGCGCAAAAGTGGTACGTGTGGAAACGACGGAAGAAATGGGAGAGGCAGTGCTGGCGGCTGTGGAAGGGTGCGATGCGCTGTTTATGGTGGCGGCTGTGGCTGATTTTCGGCCGAACACCCAGTCTGACCACAAGATTAAGAAGACGGATGAGCAGTGGGGACTGGCGATTGGTCTGGAGAAGACGTTGGATATTTTAACGGCCGTAAAAGCTCAACGTGACAAGACCGGTTATCCGAAAGTGACGCTGGGTTTTGCGGCTGAAACGCATAATGCGTTTGAGTACGGCCGTGAAAAACTCCTCCGCAAGGGGTTGAACTTCATTGCTGTGAATGATGTGCTGGAGCCTGACGCAGGTTTTGGTGTGCCGACGAATCGGGTTGTGCTTTTGAGCAGTGCCGGTGTGGTGGAAAAAATGCCGCTGCAAAGTAAAACGGCCGTTGCCGAGCGGCTGGTTCATTACGTCGCCAAAGCACTAAACGGCGAATAAATCAAAAGCAGCAATTCAGGTCTTGTGGCAGGTAGCAAGTGTGCAAGTGGCAAGTGCCTGCAACCTGCTAACCTGCCACCATCTGTCAAGTACACGATTTAGTGATGGGTCGATTGAATTAACATAACTGGAAAATAATCTGCGTTAATCCTGACAATCTGCGACCAAAATCCTTCTAAAACGGAAAAATAAGCGGCAATATAAACGTAACTGCGACCAGCATCAGCAAAATTAACGGAATACCCACCTTGATGTAATCACCAAATCGATAATTGCCAGCCCCCATAACCAGCGTGTTGGTTGGCGAAGCCACAGGCGACGCAAATGCCATTGATGCGGCGATTGCCACGCCCATTAAAAAAGCATGGGGTGCGACGCCTAAATCTTTGGCGGCGGCCAGCGCAATGGGGGCAATAATGACGGTTGTGGCTGTGTTGGAGAGTACCTGCGTAAACAAGGAGGTTGCCAAAAACAAACCGGCCAATGCGATGCGCGGGTCAAAGTTGCCCAACATGCTCACCATTCCTGTTGCGGCCAGGTCAACCAGCCCTACTTTTTCCAGCGCAGTACTCATGGGCAGCATTCCGGCGATTAAAACAATGCTTTTCCAGTCAATGGCACGGTACGCTTCATCCATTGTCAGGCAGCCAAAGACAACCATGAGCAAGCCAGCCAGCATCGCGGCAACGGCCGTAGACAACACCTCCCCAATCATCAACCCCAGCATCCCCAACAAAATCACCAGCGCCACCACAGCCTTCTCCTGATTTGGTGCGCCCACCATCGATTCCGGCTGCCCAATGACAATAAAATCATTGCGGAACTGCTTCAGCGCCAGAATGTTTTGCCACGTGCCCTGAACCACCAGCGTATCGCCAAATTGCAGCGGCGTTGTGTGTAAATCCAGCTTTTCCTGCACACCGGGACGCTGAATTGCCAAAACCGTTAATTGAAAGCGGGAACCAAACCGCAGCTCAACCAACGTTTTACCCAACAAGCTGGAACGAGGTGGCAGCAGCACTTCCGCAACGCCTACTTCCCGATTAATCAATGCCTTGCCATCCTTTGGCTTTTTGGGCAAAACACCCAGCGATAAAGAAGCCGCCGCATGACTGACATCTTCTGCACTCCCTTTGACAATAAGAATGTCATCCAGCTCAAAGGTTGTATTTTCATCTGGCGTGAGCGGCATATCCTTCAAATCGGCTGCTTGCCGGCGCTGGGGGTTGGTTAATGACAATTGCGGCCGTTTTTCCGGCGGGCGCATAATTTTGAGAATGGTCACATCAAACTTTTGCCGCATTTCAGACGTGAACACATTTTTGCCAATGAGCGGTGAGCCGCGCCGGATTCTCAGGCGAAACAAATCATCATCCAGTCTGTAAATTTGCACAATTTCTTCTGGCGTTTTGACCTTTTCGCTTTCCCGCACAATGGCGCGGTCTGGCAGGAGCCTGCGACCAATGACAGCCATAAACACAATGCCAATACCCAGCAGAACCAACCCCATGGGTGTGTAACTAAAAAAATTAAAAGAGGATATGCCTTCTTCCATGAGTAAATC
>CAZRIB010000520.1:0-2860 GCA_964600035.1 uncultured Ardenticatenaceae bacterium
GAATTAGGAACGAGAATGAAATAACCTACAAAACTGAGATTGGAGATTAGAGATTAGAGATTGGAAACCGGTGTAATCTCTAATCTCCAGTCTCTAATCTCCCGTAAGTTGTTAAATCTTCATTCCTTAGTTTTGTTTAGTGAATATTGGTCCATATGCTTTAGGGTGGGCAATCAGTACCTTTGTATAAAGCATTTCCCCATTTTCCATTCCGCCCTATGTTATAATGGCTGGCGGACATTTTTCTGCCTTATGCAAACCGCAGAAAGTTTTTGGAGATAAAAAGTGCCTGTCCTTTGCGGTTTGCTTGAGTGATTGGCAAAGAAATGTTGTTTCTAATTTCTAAAAATTTCTTGCCAATTTACATAGGACTCAGTCAAGTGTTCTTTGATGGATACAAAGATTGGTTCAATCTCGGAGATTGAACCAATCTAATCCCTCATTTCACATGTGACTGAGTAATAGGACATTTCTTGTCAACTGTGCAATTTTGAGAACACGGCCTCTCTGATTGCTTACTCTCATTCTCGAACAGCTTATGACTCGTAACGCCACTATTTTACTTGTTGAAGATGATTTTTCGCTGCTGGAAGGCATGAAAGATTTGCTGCATGTGTTGGATTTTGGCTATCGAATTCATGTGGAAACGGCCGTAAACGGCCGTGAAGGCCTCGCAAAAATCAAAAAAATCCGCCCCAACCTCATCGTTTCCGACATTATGATGCCTGTGATGGACGGAATGGAATTTCTACAAGAAGTACGCAAAAACCCAGAATGGTTCTCCATTCCCTTTATCTTTTTGACGGCCAAAGGTGAAGAACATGAAATTCACAAAGGCCGGTTAAGCGGTGCAGACTTGTACATCACCAAGCCGTTTGAAAGCAACAAACTGGTTGATCTCATCAAAACCCAGCTAGATCGTTCATTCAAACTGGAAAGCTCCCACAAGCAAAGCCTTGAATCCATGAAGAAGGGGATTTTGCAAATTTTGAACCACGAAATGCGAACCCCTTTGACTTATGTGACGGCTTATTACGAAATGCTGGCAGAAAGCATGACCAGCCATCCTGAATCGACCAATATGCAGGAATATTTGCGGGGTATTCTGGCGGGCTGTGACCGGCTTAATCGCCTGGTGGAAGATTTCATTTTGGTCATTGAGCTGCGCACAGGTGAAACGCAAAAGGAAATTGAAGCGGAAATTGAGCCTATAGATGACATAAATGCGCTTGTTTCTGCCATTATCCGTGATTATGAGAATGTTACCCAGATTGAGAATATCCCTATTGAATTTGCTGCACAGGAGAATTTGCCTGCAATTTATGGCAGCCCGAAGGGGATTCGCCAAATTTTGATGCGTGTGCTGGATAATGCCGTGAAATTTACTTACGGCCGTTTACGGCAAAACGGCCGTGTCGTTGTCAAAACCCGCACAGAAAATGATGAGCTTGTCATTGACTTTATAGACCAGGGGTTTGGCATTCCCAAAAGCGAACAAGAACGCATTTTTGACCTCTTCTACCAATACAACCGTTCCACCCACGAACAACAAGGGATTGGCGTTGGCCTGACCATTGCCAAAGGGTTGCTGGACATTCATGGCGGTCATATTGAAATTGAAAGTGAAGAAGATGTCGGCAGCACTGTTTCGGTACATTTCCCACTGACACCCCCCCAGAAACGGCCGTTACCCGACATCCAACCTCCAGAAACAGAACAAGAAGCCACCATTCTGGTTGTCGAAGACGACGAACACCTCCTGATTGGCCTTAGAGAGCTGCTGCAGCTCATCCAAACCCCCTACAAACTGCGTGTGTTAACCGCCACCAATGGCCTGGAAGGTCTCGATGTCGTCCGCAGCAATACCATTCACCTCATCATCTCAGACATCACCATGAGCCCCATGAACGGCCTGGAATTTCTGGATGAAATCCGTCAGATGCCCGCCTACGAACACATCCCATTCATCTTTCTCACTGCCAGAAGCGAACCCCAGGACATTCACAGAGGCTGGGCAAAAGGCGTGCAAATGTACATCACCAAACCCTACGACAGCGACCAGCTCATCGAATATGTCATTGCCCTGTTAAATCGCTATTTCAAAAGGGAAAAAATCATCGCTCAAGGGTTTGAAGAACTCAAACGAAGCATTCTGGAGCTAATGACTCCCACTTTCCGTGTGCCGTTAAGCTCCGTTGCCAAATATTCCAGCCGTCTTTCAAACAGCATGTCGGTTGATGGCCTTGCAGATGCAAAAGATGACGTACAATTAAAAGAAGCCCTGCAAGGAATTAAAGAAGGTGGCGCACAACTTACTGCATTGGTTGAAGATTTTATTGCCTTGGCGGAACTGCGTACCGGAGAAGCGGAAACAGCTTTCAAAACCCGCGCCCAACCCATTCCAGACGCGCGGTGGGTGTTTCTTGAAGCGCTTCAAAAAGCACAAAATTGGGCCGAAAATGCCGGTGTGAAACTTACTGTTCAACAACCTGAAACGCTGCCTATGCTCTTTGGAGATAGCAATCTCATTGCGAATGCGTTGGAGCGTGTTATCCGTTATGGGCTGAGGTTGTGCCAACAATGCGGGCAAAATGGCATGCAAGTTATGCTGGATGAAACGGAAGGGATGTTTAGGGCGGCTGTCGTTTTACCAACGGCCGTTTCCCAAGCCGACTACCTGCAAATGCAGAAACAGTTGATTGACCCTGTTGATAAAACAGAAAATCCCTTTACCCAGGAACTGCCATCATTGCAAATTGTACGTGGATACATACAACTCCATAACGGCCGTATCCAACTGACAAACACACCCAACCTTACCATCACCCTCTTTCTACCCATCTACACAAGCAAATAACAC
>CAZRIB010000521.1:0-2857 GCA_964600035.1 uncultured Ardenticatenaceae bacterium
AATTTGGTCTGTAAATTAACAATTAATCTGCGTTTATCGGACAAATCTACGTCCTGTTTTTTATCTTCGAACTGAGGTTATGTTAAATGAATGTTTGTTTGTGTTGGGTAACGGCCGTTAACCGATCTCTGTCCACCTCCACACCCAAACCCGGTTTTGTGGGCACAGTCATGGTGCTGTCCTCTGCGTTTAAGGTAAACGGCGTGGCAATGTCATGTTCATAATAACGCGATGTAGCCGAAATATCACCCGGCAGAGTAAAGCCGGGCAGCGCGGCCAGGGCTAACTGTGCCGCACGGCCGATTCCTGTTTCCAGCATACCGCCAACCCACAGCCGCAGTCCAGCCTGCAAAGCCATATCATGGATAGCGCGGGCGGCTGTCCACCCGGCCACACGCGACGGCTTGATGTTGATAATGTCGCAGGCTTGCAAGGCAATGGCTAACTCTGCATGTCCCACTGAAGTGATGGACTCGTCCAGGCAGAGGGGTGTGTGAAGCTGGGGACGAAGCTGGCTGTGGTGGTAGATGTCTTCATACCCCAGCGGCTGCTCCAACATGAGCAAGTTGTACGCGTCCAGGGCTTGCAGTGTGGGCGTGTCTGCCAGGGTGTAGGCGGAGTTTGCGTCCAGCATGATGGGCAAATCCGGGAATGCGCGGCGGGCGGCCTGGGCAACGGCCGTATCCCATCCCGGCTTAATTTTCAACTTGACACGGCCGTATCCCTGTGCCACATACCCCGCTATCGTCTCTACCGTTTCTGCTAATGACGGCTGAATGCCAATGCTGACCCCCACCTTTACCCGCGTGCGCGGCGGCTGGTTGTATGGCTGCGCCAATTTTTGGGCCAACGACAACCCATCCCGCTGGGCGGCTATGTCCCAGATGGCTTGCTCCAGTGAGGCTTTGGCCAGTGGATGGCCGCGTACTTTGGCAAAGAGAGCGGGTATTTCCTCCGGCTCGCCAATTTCTTTGCCCAACAGCGTGGGAATGAGGAACTCTGCAAGGATATGCCAGGCGGTAACGGCCGTTTCGTAACTGTACCCTGGGTCATTGGTGGCAACGCACTCCCCCCAACCTGTCAATCCTTCACTATGCACGGCCACAATCAGGCAGTCGCGTTGTAATTGTGTGCCAAAGCTGGTGGCAAAGGGGCTTACCAGCGGCATGGAAATGGCGTATAAGTCAATGGCTTCTATTTTCATGGCAGATATTCATAAAGATTGGTGATTAGAGATTAGAGATTAGAGATTGGAGATTGGTGATTGTCACGCTGTCACCTTGTCACTGGTGCTGAGCAAATAAAAACTGCGCGGATAAACGGCCGTTTTGTCATAAATAAAATCTGTCACCACATACCCTTGCCCAAAAAGCCGTTCAAACAATTGGCGCGTATGCAGCCGCCACGCCAGCGCCAGTTCGGAGTCGGCTTGTTTCATGGCGCTGTGGTCGGCGGGAATTTCTACCAGCAGTGAAGAGGCGGGTGGCATGTCCGGGGGATCGGTGGGGAGCAAACGGCCGTTTTCATCCCGGCTGGTGCTGTTCAACAAAACAGCGCCATCTTGCAAGGCATGGGCCAGCGTTGGCCGCCGGTCTGGCTGTGCCAGCCTGCGGGTAACATGCGGACTTTGCAGCCACCACGTCACTTCAAACCGGTCAGAAGGAATACCGGCATTAATGCCATCCAGCTCACCGTGAAAATGGCGGTGGTAGGTGCTGCACACCGCGCCCAATTTGGCAATGTTCAGGCGGGCATTGCGGCTTTGCAGGGGGTCAAATGTCCAGGTGATGAGCGGCACGCCGATGGAGAGGCCAAACGTCCGTTGTGCCAGCTTTAGATGGTAGCCAACTCCTCGGTCGCGAAAGTCTGGATGTACGCCCATGAGGACGGAGTAGAGCTTGAATGTGTCGGCATCCCGCCCGAACACAGAAAAGACGAAGCCTACCAAACGGCCGTTTATAAATGCACCCAAGACAGAATTGCCATTGTGTACCAGTGCGTGAAAATGGTGGGCAGGCAGCACCTCCAAATCGGACATGCCCCAGGCGGCTTTTTGCAGGGCTTCCAGCGGCAATAATTCTGTTAATGTGGTTAACGGCCGTATATCCATGAGCTAACTTTTCTACGCTTTGCCATTGCGCGAAGCAAATGCGCTCTGCTCCCGCTCTGCGCGGCCAGCTTCCCATGCCTGCCGGTACTGCCGGGCATTGGCAATCATTTCTGCCATAGACTGGTGTGTACCGGCAAAAAGAGATGACCCGGCCAATAAGGCAACTGCCCCCATACGAGCGTAAGCCTGGGCATAGGTCAGGTCGGTGTCATCGATAACAGCCACCAACACACCCAACTCCGGGAAGGCATCTTGCAGGTGCTGGACAAATGCTGGCCCGCCATCGCCCCCTGTGCGCAGCCGAATGAGGCGGCTGCCGGCATTGGCGGCAAGTTGTGCCGCCATGATAGATATGACACCGGGAATGTAGACGACTTGATGATTTTGGCAGTACTGCGCCATTTGCAGGTCAAAGGTGGGGGATGAGAGGAATTGGGCGCCAGCGGAAACGGCCGTTTGCAAAGCCTCTCCCGTCTCCACCCCATTTACCCCAACCAACATATTGCCATCAGCCCGGCGGCACAAATCAGTAATGAGCGTGCCGCTTTCTGCACCCATCATTTGTACCTCTACCGCCAAAACAGGGGCCGCCAGCATGGCATCCGCCACAGAAAGAGAATAAGGGAGGGACAAATCCCCCGGCAGTTGGGCAACGATGCCGCCCTGCCGTAATTGGTTTAATGTTTGTTGAATAGATTGTGTCATGGGAAGTTAATGATTCATTGATTGATGATTAAAGAGATTGGA
>CAZRIB010000522.1:0-2852 GCA_964600035.1 uncultured Ardenticatenaceae bacterium
AGATTAGAGATTAGAGATTAGAGATTGGAGATTGGAGATTGGAGATTGGAGATTGTTGCCTGCTCCTCGTGCCTGTGTTCAGTGGTTCGTATTCAGTTATCAGTATGCACTGCCTTTGGAAAATGGATAGTGAAAACTGATTACTGACTGCTGGTCGCTTGTACTCGATCCCCTTTGCTTGCTACACGTTTCGGATGATGATGTAGATGATGCCAATGATGTCGATGAAGAGATACAGGGCGGACAGGGTGGACAGCCGCTGGGCAAATGATTCTATGAATTGGGAGATTTTCTCTTTGGTGTGAATCAGGTAGATGTCTGTGGTAAGTACCAGCAGGTATGTGATGCCCCAAATGGCAAGGGGGATGATGGCCCTGTTTTCAATCCAGTCGGCATTGAGGTGGAGAATGATGAACCAGATGGCGGTGATAAAGGAAACGGCCGTTGCCCAGGCCACCTGTTTTTCACCAACCCACCGCTTCAGCATCCAGCCTGCCACAGCCAACAGCGCGAACACCAGCAAACTTTCCAGCAAAGAAAAGAGCAGCGTATAGGCAATCACACCCAACAAATCTGCAATACTCAGGCGCAAAATCCAGGCTGGCACTTCGCGGAAAATATTGACATAAGCCCACACATGCACTGGAAAAACGACCATTGCCAGCACCAGCCATCTTTTGTTTGGTGTACTTTCCGATTGGTTTTCCGTAACGGCCGTTACCAAATCCGTGTCAGAAGAACGTTCACTATAAGTAGCCAAGACTTTTCAACCTCTCTTCAATCGCTTGTTCATCCTCATCACCGCTCGACGTAGGCGGCGGCGCGGCACCACTGGCATCCGGATCCATCCCAATTGTCAACTGCGGAATATCCCGGTAGCTCGGTGACGAAAAGTCACTCAAGCCCTCACTGGCAAAAATAACACCAGGAACGGCTTCCGGATTAATGCAGTGGTCTGCGCCCCAGTGGTCGCGGTTTGGCTCAATGGCCTCAGCTTCCCAGCCGCCCAGGCCGGTTTGTGACGATGCCCGGAATCCCGGTGCGTAGCCAATCATGATGTCTGGCCCATATTCGGCCAATGGCCCGTCAAAGGCTTCACTTTGCCGCCAAACACGTTCAACGACGGAACGGCCGTTTGGCCCCTGCCACGCCAGCAAATCATCACATAATCTGTCCAGCATTGCCTGCCGGTTTTCGGCCGTGACAATACCTTGCCCCTCTCGCCCCTGCATATTCAAATAAAGACTATTCAAGCCAATGCCATACGCCCGGCTTTTAGACCAATCCACCCGGCTCAAACCATCCGCCCGCGTGCCATCATCCTTCGCCGCCAAATACCCATGCTCCACCAGCCAGCGGTTCAAATGTGCCTTGTACTCAAAATCAGTAAAGCCATGATCAGACAGCACCACAATTTTGGTATCTGCCAGCCGCCCTTGCGCCGCCAGCTTTTGCTCCACCCGGCCAACAATGCCATCCAGCTTCACATACCAGGCATCCACAATATCCGGTCTGTCACGCCAAAACATATGCTGCACCCTATCCAGGGTATCAAACACAGCGGCCAGCACCCCTTCCTTGAACTTGCCCAAATGGTGATGCAGCACACGCTCCCGAACGTCCACAATCGACTCACACAAAGCCAAAAATTGCTCATCCGTCATGCAGCCATCTTCCAGACCCGTTGTATCTTGCGGCCAACCCAGTGTCAGAAATGGGCCGCTGGACTGCCATGTGTCCTTAACAAAGCTGCGTGGTGTGCCATAGTGCCAGGGCGATTTGAGGGGGTGAATTTGCAGAGGGAGGGCGTAAACCTGCAAATGGGGGCTTGTTTTCGACACAATAAACTGGGTGATGGCTTTCATTGAAAACAAAAAGCCCATTTTGAAAGACAACTCAATAATCGGGCTCCACTGCCCTTCAATCAGATCCAGCGAATGGCCGCCTACTTGCAGTTTTACGCTCTTTTCGCCTGTTTGGGTGATGTGAACAGGCAGTGTGGAAGGAACAACGCCCTGCTTGCTTTTGCGCATTGGGCCAGCCAATGTACCCTCAAAACGGCCGTTACCGTGTGACTGTAAAACCATCACCGGCGTTTTGCGTGTTTTGTCCTGGGCAATCTCGGCCTGGGTGGTAAACAATGTTCCAACACCCAGCCGCCCTAACAAATCGGGCGTACCCAGGCCGGGCAGGCTGCGTACCGGGGATTGCACACGTGCCGGGAACAGCGCCGGCCACCACAAAGCCGTTGCCGGATACCCTTTGTCCACAACCTGGTCAAAGATAGTCCGTGCTGTAAAGGGATAGGCGAATTTTGTGCCGCCTAATCCTTTTTCGGTTGGCAGCAGGGAGACGTTGAGGGCGTAATTTTGGGGGTCACGGTGTACAAAGTCGAACATGCCGTGTCCGCCGGGGTTTAGCCCGGTGGCGATGGATGTCCAGGAGACTTCGCTTTGGGGCGGGTTGGAAACGGCGAAACGGCCGTACTTACCTGCCTCCACATATTTACCAAGATTAGGCAATTTACCCTGGTCAACCAATTGTTCAAAGCGGCGGGGTTCAAATGCGTCCAAACCAATGATCAGTACGCGCATATAATATTTTTCTCTTCAGGTGGCTGCAAACATCATGAACACGCGACAACATCAAAACAAACGACCAGCCGCGCGGGTAAACAGGTTTGCAATATAGATAAAACAGAGAGGGACAAGAACAAATAACGATTAACGATTAAAGATTAACAATTAACAATTAAAGATTAAAGATTAACAATTAACAATTAACGATTAAAGATTAGCAATTAACGATTAACTCATCCAAGCTGGAAAACTTTAATCATCAATCATTACTCA
>CAZRIB010000523.1:0-2847 GCA_964600035.1 uncultured Ardenticatenaceae bacterium
TGCAGGTGGCAGGTTTGCAATTAGCAAACGTAGTTTTGTAATTCGTAATTCGTAATTCGTAATTTTTAAGGGAAAAGATGGCTAAATTACCCAACTATACATTTCAAATAAAAAGTGTTTTCGACAAACCGGAAGAATCTGATGGTTTTCGTGTATTGGTGGACAGAGTCGTGCCGCCACAGCTAAGCGCTGAAGAGGCGCGGATTGATTTGGTGCTGGGAGATGCCGCGCCAAGCAACAAACTGCGTAAATGGCTGCGGCAAAATCCACAGGAATGGGATGAATATTTGTGGCGCTACGAACGGGAAATGGATGAACGTGGTTATGCCATTACGGAGTTGTTTCAAAAAGCGACATCTGGCGTGATTACTTTGCTTTACACAGACGACGATGCCCGGTTTAACCAGGCGGCAGCTTTGCGGGCGTATTTGCAAGGGGAGCTTTCATCATAATTGATTGATGATTAAAGATTAAAGTGGGGGATGCCGGGCAGGGTAAAGACAAACTGGCTGCCGCCTCTGGGATTGTCTTCTACCCAGATACGGCCGTTTTGTGCTTCCACCGCCAGTTTGCAAAAAGTAAGACCCAGCCCTGTGCCACGTACCTGTGCGCCGCCAATGTTGGTGCGCATGTACCTGTCAAACACATAAGGACGTGATTCCGGCGGAATGCCAGGGCCAGAGTCGGCTACTGTGCAGCGAACACCGGCGTCGCTGGTGGTTTCTGGCGGTGCGGTTTCCAGTGTGACGGTAATCTGGCCGTTTTTGGGGGTGAATTTTAGTGCGTTGTCCAGCAGGTTTATCAGGATGCGGCGAACCAGTTCTGCATCTGCCCAAACGGGGGGTAGCTGCGGCGGGGCTTGAAGCTGGAGTGTGATTTGCTGCTGCTGGGCATACGGCCGTAACCGGGTTAGCACCTGTTCTGCTAACGGCCGTATATGCATGGCCTCAGCATCCACAATCATGTTGCCCGTTTCCATGCGGGTAATGTCCATCAGCGAATCGACCATATCCAGCATGTCGGCAGTGGTGGCGCGGGCGTGGTGCAGCAGTGAAGCGGCATCATCTGGGGAAGCGGCCAATTGGCGCAAGGCAAGCTGAATGGTGGAAGAGATGGTTGTGAGTGGATTGCGCAGGTCGTGGACAATCATGCGGGTTAAATCGGTGCGCCGCTCGGCCAGTTCGGTCTCCTGGGTAATGTCCCGCAAAAGAATAAGCCAGCCAATGAGAGCGCCGTCTTTGGCAAGTACGGCCGTTTCCTGGCGGGCAAAATGGCACAACTTTTCCTGACGCTGCAAGGTACAGCGGCTGGTTAATGATGTGGGTATGTGCGATTGGTCTTGCAGTTGGGCGATGCGCGCCTGCCATTCTTCCTGACTAAAGCCAAACGTTTCTGGCCGGGTTAATGGGGTGTTGATGAGGGTAAGGGGCGTCTGTGCCAGCATGTCGGCCGCGACAGGGTTGATGAGCAGAATACGGCCGCTGCGGTCAACCATCAGCACGCCATCTTGCATGGCATCGAGCAGGGCTTGCAGCTGCTGAACCCGTTCTGCCAGCGCTGCATCTGTGAGCGTGTACAGTCGTTCTGCTTCACCGAAACGGCGGGCATTTTGTATGGCGGCACTAATTTGGGCGGCAACTGTGACCAATAGCTCCCGCTGCCACCGGCTAAATGACGGTTCTGTGTCTCTTTGCAAAACAACCGCCCCCAATGTGTCTTGAGAAGTGATGAGCGGCATACCCAGCCAGGCATAGGGGGCGGGTTGGGGCGGGGTCAGGTTGTGGCGTTGGGCAAAGTGGATGTTGCCGGCGTAAATGTCCAGTACACGGCCGTTTTCGACAACCCATTTTGTAAAATCGTCGGCATGGGCTTCTGGCGGATAAATGAGCCAGGAGCCGTCTTTGTTGGTGAGGGCAATGGTTACCCGGTCGGCGGCCATGAAGCTTTGCAGTTGAACGGCCGTTAAGGCCACCAGTTCTTCCAGATTGAGCGTTTCTCGCAGGGAGGCCACCAGTTCATTGACACGGGTAATTTGTGCCAGCCGCTCAGCCAATGTGGTGCGGCGCTGCCACGACAGCCAGATGATGACGCTGAAAACGATGACACCAAAGGCAAAGATGATGAAGCCGGATAGGCCGCTGCTTAAAATGATGGCGGCCAAAATGGCGAATGGCTGGCTGAGTGTGCCCATTGCCAAAATGGGCATGGTATCTTCGCGCAGACGGGTGGCAAGGTCTTGTTTTGAAGCCAGCCAGTAAAGGGTGATGAGCAGCCAGTAGATGATGCCGAAGCTGAGTCCAAAGCTGATGATGGGGACCAGGTGGAGACTGGCCATGCGCACGGGCAGTTCCCCGCCAAAGTAGGTGAAGGTTTGGGCGGCGGTGATGAGGCTGAGGATGAAGATGGCGGCGGCGGCGGCTCTGTGCCAGCGTAACGGCCGTTCCTGATTCCAGGCGGCTTGCCAAAGGGGGTAGATTAGTTCGGCAATGAGAAAGGAAACGAGTAAGAGGGGGACGGCCGTTTCCAGGCCAGTGATAAAAAATGTGGCCGCCGCTACCATGGGCACTAACCCCACAGCTCCCCGATTCATTGGCAAACTAAAGTTAAAGGTCAAAATCGCCAACAAGCTTAAAGTAATCAGTTGGGGGGCTTCTCGTCTTTGGGTTACTGCCCACAGTGAGCTGGTGAGCAGGAGCAGCAGTACCAGCCAGGGAAGCCACTGCTGAATGGATTTTTGCAGCCGGGTGTTCATGGGTTGGAAGTGTATCATGTTGTTGGGGAGATTGGGAGATTGGGGGATTGGAGATTAGAGATTGGGAGATTGGGGGATGGGGAGAGTGGGAGATT
>CAZRIB010000524.1:0-2847 GCA_964600035.1 uncultured Ardenticatenaceae bacterium
AAGAGCGGTTTGAGTAACGGCCGTAACTGCGCCGCATAATGGCGCATACACGATTCCGGATGAATGCCCGGCCAGGAATAACATGTTACCGTCGTCCGCCGGTACTGAGAGGGCACAGACGCGGGCACGGTGTTGTCCCAATCCGGGTCATCCGGGGCAAAGATGTACTTGTCCAGATTGCCCTGCGGGATGCCCTCAACGCCGCGCACCACTGGCGGGTTGGCATCCAGCGTATACGGGTCTACCGCCAGGTCCACCACCACCGCATGTTCCGGCAGCCAGCCAATCCACTCATTGGGAACCACCGGCCTGGATGCGTCGCGGCGTTGGGTGGCGTCTACCAACACATCCGCCTGCCGCATTAGCATTTCCATTGTCTGTGGGTTGGCGGTCACGTTGCGCCCTACTGTCATGGCAATCACGCCGGGGCCGCCTTCCTGCATGTGCTGGTTGTTGCGCTCTATATTGCCCAGCTTGGTGGCCGCATCCACCGCGTGTTTGCCCACCATGCCCGTGCCCAAAATCAACACGCGGATGGGCTGGCCGTCGGGACGGCAGAGGGCAGGCCATCGTTTTTCCAGCACGTCAAAGGCCGCTTCCAGCCCGTTCCAGGCGACGGCGTGCATATTTTCTACCAGTCGAATGTTGCGGTCGCTGACGATGCTGTCCAGTGAGATGGCCTTGATGCCCAATTCTTGCAGGCGGGCGACGCGCAGGGGGCGGGTGGGGTAGTGGAGCATGGAGATGAGACAGCTGCCCCGCCGCAGCAGGTCAAATTCAGCCATTTCCGGCGAGCGCAAGACGATGACCACATCTTTCTGGAACACCTCTTCGCGGGTGGCGCGGCGCACGTTTTCGTTTCCCTGCCGGTAGTCGTCAAAGGTGAAGCCGGAGCGGGAGCCGTACCCATCTTCAATGAAGACGGTTGCGCCCAGGCTGGCGATGTATTGGATGAATTCTGGTAAAAAGACGCGTTTTTCACCCCGCTCTTTCATCATGCGGGGGAAACCAACTGTTTTGGGTATGTCCATGATGTCCTCCGTGTTTTGAAATGCGTAATTTGTAATTTGTAATTTATGTGAGATGGGAGAGCGTGGCACGGGCGATGGCGCGTTCAAAGTAACGGCCGTTTGGGTCAATGCCCTGCACCCCGCCCTTTTTGATGAGTGTGCGCAGAATGGGCTGTAACTGTTTGCCGTACACCTCCATACAGGCGCGGGGATGGATGCCGGGCCAGGAGTAGCAGGAGACGGCGTGGCGGCGGTGTGTCCGGTTGACGCAGTCGGGCAGTTGGTCGTAGGCGGGGTCGTCCGGGGCAAAGACGTACTGGTCGAGATTGCCCTGGGGCACGCCTTCGATGCCTTTGGTTTGCACAATGCCGTTTTCGTCGCAGATGTAGGGGTCAACGGACAGGTCGAGCAGGACGGCGTGTTGGGGCAGCCAGCCCACCCATTCGTTGGGGATGACGGGTTGGGCGGCGTCGGGGCGCTGGGTGGCATCTACCAGGATGTCGGTTTGGCTGAGGATGGTGCGCATGACGGCCGTTTCTCCCGTCAGGTCGTAGTCAACGGCCGTTACCTGCACCCCCGGCGCACCCACAGCCAACATCTGCTGGCGCAGTGCCGGGTCGCCATAGCGAATGGCGGCGGCGACAGCTTCTGTGCCCACGCCGCCCACGCCTACAACCGTTACCCGGATAGGCGGCCGTTCCGGGCTGGCGAGGCCGGGCGCGGGGTACGTTTTTTGCAGCGTCTGGAAGGCCACTTCCAACCCGTTCCAGGCAACTGAGTGCAGATTTTCCACCAGCCGCCGCCCTACATCGTCGGTGATGGAGTCCAGTGAGATGGCTTCCAGCCCCCGCTCACGCAGGAAGGCGACGCGCTGGGGGCGGGTGGGGTAATGCACCATGGAGATGAGGCAGGCGCCGGGCTGCATAAGCCGGATTTCGTCGTCGGTGGGGTAGCGCAGGACGAGCACGTAGGGTTGGCGGTAGGTCTCTTCCCGGCTGACAAAGTGAACGGCCGTGCCGCCCGCCTGATGATACGCCTCTTCACCAATACCCATGCCAGAACCATAACCATGTTCCGGATAAATTTCAGCGCCGCGCCGCGCCAGTTTGCCTACAAAATCGGGCAAAAAGTCGCGCCGTTCACCCGGCTCTTTGTGCATTCTGGGTAATCCAATTTGCAGTGTGAAAGTCATAATTCCCCCTTGCTATGCTGTTGAAACAGATTGGTTACATATAAGTTTGTAGAGAACGGTTGCATTATAAATGAAGGAGATTAGCGGCAAGAATGAAGTTTGTGATTGTTCCTTGCGAAAAAATTCATGTAATGGTGTACTCCAAGGTGGAATGGGTCGTTGATTGCGATTTGTTATTTCTTGTTTAGGGCGGCCTGTCTTTCCGACAAAGCGGCTTTGAGCAGATCAGCTATGGCGGGGTTAGCCAGATCCTCTGTGCTGTGGATTTTGATATGGCGTAACTTTTTACCTGTGCCAGTTAATAAACCGGCAGGATCGGGCAAAGTGGCGCCATTGTAAAAGCCCAGATTGACATGATTTTTATACAGCCCTATGTAACAAAAGTGTTCGCTCATCTTTTTGGGGCCAATGCCGTAGCCGATGATGCCTTGATTAGGCCAGGGAACTTCGGTGACATCCGGGTAAATGGCGATGATAAGTTTGCGGATGGCGTTGGCGATTTGTTGAATGGGTGGGTTGGCTTTGGCGATGGCCTGATCGTAAGTGCCGTGTGTGTTAATTGTTTTCATCGTATTTTTCCTGTTGTCTTTTTGTGGGTCTTTTGGGATTCACGGGGTACATTGCATATTTGGTAGGGGCAGGTTT
>CAZRIB010000525.1:0-2834 GCA_964600035.1 uncultured Ardenticatenaceae bacterium
TCAATTTTTAATCTTCAACCCTTAACACGCCAATAGATAATGTGTCACCGCCATCAGCCAATGGCAGCCGCTCGCCACTTTCCAGTTGGTATAACCCCACCTGCACCCCATACGTTCCTGGCGGCATTTCTACCTGCCATTGGTGCGGATCTGCAATTGTTTCGCCGGGGGTCCACATGGATGTGGGATAGCGGCCTTGCAAGGGTTGGCTGTCGTTTCCAGCCACGTAATGACCCTGTTCATCTACCAAATGGATAAAAAGGGTGTAATCGGCCGTAACGGGTGCAAGGCTTTGCCAATAAAATGTCAGGGTCATGGGCGTGTTTGGGGGAATCTGCCGGGGCATGTCCACGTGAGATAAGGTGATGGCATTGGCAAAGTTGGCGTTTACGGCAACGGCCGTATCCGGCACAGCCACTTTTTCCGGTGCATGTTTTGTTTGGGCAATTTCCACCCGGCGCGACCCATCGGCGGCATCTACCAGGGGCAGCGCATCCCCCGTTTCCGCCACCACCGACACATAAACCCGGTAAGCAAAAGGGGCATCCTGCACAGCTACAGGCAGATCATACACATCGCGAATCCACTCCCCGGCCTGCCAGGTGGTTGACACACTCTCTCCGGGTGTGTCATGACGCACAACGGCCAGCGGCGCACCTTGCCAGTCAGTCAAAGTTACCTCCACCGCAAGCGACTGTGTCAAATTTTGTTGGCTTTGCCAATAAATTGTCAGGCGGTCGGGTTCATCCAGCCTGACCCCGCCAATGGTGACCAATCCGCCAAAATTGCGCCAGGCAGGCTGATTCCATTCCGCTATCGTGCCATTTTCAGCCGGGAAAATCAGCCAGGGGGATGGGAAGCGGTCGAGCCACAGCAGTTTGACACCCAACAGAACAACCAAAAGCAATAGGAGCCAGCCCGCAGGCGTATTATCTGGATTGGCGGGGGCTGTGTGGGCTGGCTGCTTGCCTTTGCGCCAGAACACCCAGAAGCCAAGCACAATGAGCGCGGCCGCTGTCAGGCCGTCTGCCAGCCAACGGATGGGGGTGCGCTGCCAGGCTAACCGTATAGTGTGTGTTCCGGCGGGTATGGATAGGGTGATGCGTCCCAAATTGTCTGGCTGAATGGGTAACGGCCGTTCATCTAGCATGGCCTGCCAGCCGGGAAAGTTGTGGACAAAGAGTGTGAGCGTTTCCGGCTGGTCAGCCTGAATTTGCCACTCGGCCTGGAACAAATTGCCTTGTGCCTGTAATAAGGTGACGCCGTTGGGCAAGAGCAGCTTTTTATGCAGCGGCATGCTTTGGTCTGCACCGGGAAATGGCGGGCCAGCAGGCCATTCTGTGACAGTGGCGGCGCTGTATTCTCCCCAACCTGTCACGCCATAAACGCGAAAACGCTGCTGCACGGCCGTTACATCGTTCAATGTGGGTTGTTTGGGCAGGTCTAACCGGCGGGCAGGGTAGAGGTAGGGCACGGCCGTTACAAAAAAGGCCGCAATCGCCAGTGCCAACAGTCCATTTGCCCACTTTTCTTTGGCATGGGGCAGCGCCGCCAGCAAAAAGCCGCCAGCCACCGGCAGGAAGAAAGCGGGCAAGTCCAGAAAGCGCCAGGGGAATTGAAATTGGGCCAATATCGACAGGTTTTGCCACAGCCAGGTTGATGGGTTCGTGGCTAAAAAAAGCCCGCCCAGGCCAATGATGGCGCAGGTCAGGGTGACGGAGGGGGTGACGGGAAACGGCCGTTTACCCTGTCTGACCCGCCACAACCCAACGGCGGCGGCCATCCCGCCGGCCATGCCCAGCAGCACCTGCACCAACCCAGCCGTATGCGCCAGCGGCGGATTGACGCTCTGGGCAACAAACGGTTCTGGCCGCGCCCAAACAGTGCCAAAAAATTGTGTGCTGTCAACCATATCTATTTCCTGCTGGTAGCGTGTGACAGAAATTTCTGTCAGGGCAGGCAGCCAGGAAAAGGCAGTTAGCAGCAGGCCAATCACCACGATACCGGTCACGGCCAGCGCGGCAACAAGTGGGGTGTGTGTCTTGGGGTGTTGGTCTGTGCCAATTGTTGTTTGGGTGTTGGTAACCGCCCCAACCCACCCCACAAGAAGCAGGGGCGCAATGAAGATGAGGCTGGCGGCGGTGTGGGAGAGCATGAGGGCGGCAATGGCAGCGGCCGTACCCAGCAAACGCCTGCCAGTGATGCCCTGCCCCATCGATAAAAGGCCAGCCATTGCCCAGGGAAACAGTGCCATTGCCCAGGCGTTGGACAGGCTTCCCCGTGCATATATTTGGTACAGCAGCCAGGGGGAGAGGACATAAGCCGCCGTCGCCAGAAAAGCCCCCTTTGCCCCATACAGCCACCTTCCTAAGTAAAACATGCCTGTGCCAGCAAAAATAATTGCCAAAAAGTAGGTCAGGTTGTAGGCTGCTGGCCCGTTTTGAATGATGAATGTGTAAACGGCCGTTAGCAAATAAGCTGTAAGCGGGGGATAAAACAAAAAAAGCGGGTAGCCATAGCCAAACACCAAGTCTGGTGACCAGCGAGAAAAAAACACCCCCTGCTGCCAAAGTGCCCGCACCACAGGAATGCGGAAATAATGCGGAAACAAATCATCCCCCTTTGGCGGCGCGCCCAAAAGGGGTAAAGAAGCAATCAGAATAAGCAGGGCAATACCCAACCACCAGCCAGCCCCAATTTTCAGATACTTTTGTCTTTGCTGCTTCAATAAATTCTGCACAAGCACCTTCTCTGTAAAAAAGTGTGATAACTATACTGGACATACCAAAAACTAACCGCAAAGCGCGCAAAGGACGCAAAGAATTAAGAAAAAT
>CAZRIB010000526.1:0-2830 GCA_964600035.1 uncultured Ardenticatenaceae bacterium
TATGTCCGGGCGCGTAATGATTTGATGCGTGTGCTGCGGGAAGACCGGGCTGCTTTTTGTACCACGATGTTTGATTTTTATGGGATGCCGGATGATTGGCCGGGGCGGCAGGCCGCACGCACGGCCGTTTTTGAGCAAAAAGCCGAGGTGGTTGAGCAGGCGATAAAACAAGATATTCAGTCGCAAATGGGACGCCAATTTGACCAGACGCGGTTCATTCCATATGTGCAAATGCACGAATTTGAGGCGCTGCTTTTTTCTGAACCTGTGACATTGGCAGAAGCAGTGGGTAAGCCGCAGTTGGTGGCAGATTTGCAAGGTATTTCGGCTGCATTTACCTCACCGGAGGAGATCAACGATAATGTGACCACATCACCCTCCCATCGTTTGAAGGCATTGCTGCCTGGATACCGAAAACCATTATTGGGAGTGATTGCAGCCAGACGTATTGGCTTGTCTGCCATGCGCCAGCGTTGTCCCCATTTTGATGGGTGGGTGTCCCGGTTGGAGCAATTGGGGTCGTAAAATGGAGGAGTTGGCGGCATTGGAGGCATTGGTTACGGCCGTTACCCAATCCCCTAAATACCGCACTGTTACGCCTGACTTAATCCGGCAAATTGGGGCGCGGGAGCTGGCGAACCGGCGTACCTTGAAGGAGGCGGTGAAGGCGACGAAGAATAAGCTGCACCAGGTGGGTGGGGCGTATCGCAGCCGTGCCATTGATTTTGAGCAGGAGTTGGCGCGGCTGGATGGGCTGCTGGGGGAGGAAACGGCCGTTCGCGATTGGTGTCTCGACTTAATGCGGCGGCATGCCTCTACGCAGGAGCGGCTGCCCATCTTGGCCGAATTTTACGGGCAGACGCTGGCCGGGTTGACCGGTGTGCGCCGGGTGCTGGATTTGGCCTGTGGCCTGAACCCGCTGTCCCGTTTCTGGATGCCTTTGCCCGCCGATGTGGATTATGCTGCCAGTGACATTTACGCCGATTCGGTGGCGTTTTTGGGGGCGTTTATGGCGAAGGTGGGGCTGAACGGCCGCGCCGAAGTGCGCGACCTTATCACCAACCCGCCTGTGGAACAGGCTGACCTGATTTTATTGCTGAAGACGCTGCCGGTGTTGGAGCAGATTGAGAAGGGGGCTGCTTCTCGTTTGCTGGATGTGGTAAACGGCCGTTACCTGCTCATCACCTTTCCTGTGCGCAGCCTGGGCGGGCGGCAAAAGGGGATGGCGCAAAATTATGAGGCGATGTTCCGGGCGTGGGTAGACGGCCGTGACTGGCAAATTCGCCGCTTTGAATTTTCAACTGAATTGGCCTTTTTGGTCACAACAAATCATTAATCCCTCAATGTAAGCGTTCAGTTGAGTTGGTCAGTTACTATCCGTATTCCGTGAGCCGTGGGCCGTAATCGGTATACGGTTTACGGTTTACGGTTTACGGCTTACGGCTTACGGCTTACGGACTTCGGGTTACATATCCTGTTTTCTGTGTTCCATCTGAACAGATACCCCTCAATCTTTACTCATCAGAATCCCTGCTGCGGCCAGCCGGATAAACATTTTGGCTGCTGGCGTTGTTTCTGTTGGCAAGAGCAGGGTGTGGGTAAAGAGAGGCCGCAGTGAAGCCCAATCCCCTTGGATGATGAGGGCGTGGTACTGCTGGTAAATGTCTGCGACACGGCCGTACAGTTCTGTTTTGGAAGTGCGGGCTTTGAGCAGGTGTTGGGAAGTAATGGCATCTGGCAAAGTGACCTGGCGCAGGCGAATGTGCCCGAGTAACGGCCGTAACAACTGAGAGATTGCCGCAGCCCGCCCCCGAAGCCAATTTGATTCCGCCCCCCGTTCTGCCGTCCACCGTTCTGCCGTCAGCATAACAGGAGAAATCATCATTGTGGTGCGGTCAACGGCCGTTAAAACAAATTTCAGCAGTTGATTCTCCGGTGTATCTTCCAGGCGCTGCGGCTGACGGCACACGTATATGGCCGGATTGTACCCGGTTTGATAGCGCGCTTTGGTTGTGGCCGGCCAATCTATTCGCCCACGGACACGCCCAACATACGTTTCTCGTTGATGTTTTGTTGTGCGCTGTAGTTGGCGCAGCAGCAGGGGAACGGTATGCTGCACAAAGTCAACGACGTCGCTTTGCGGGCGTGTGTCGGCAAGAAAGTATGCGGCCGTAAAGGCGAACCGCCATTCGCTAACTTGATGCAAGGCTGCTTGCGGGTCTGTCAACGGTTCTTGCAGCAGCGCTTGCAGCAGCCGGTCACGCGGGGTTAGTGGTGGCGATTGGCGATCGGGGATAGGTGATTGGGAATTTGCCATTCCAATTTTACCCTTCTTCATCATTTGCCTGATGTTCCTCTTGCCACTGGGTAAGCGCATCGGCCAGGGTTTCTTCTGTGGGGAAGTTGGCGGTAAATTGGGGGAAAAGGTCACGCAGGCGGCGGCGCAGAGCAACGGCCGTTTCCACATCTGCAAACAACGCACTCAAAGCCATAAACACATCAAAAATTTTACTGTCTTCAATGCCGTCAAACTGGGGAATGGCATAGAGCAAAAATGCCTCACACAAATCATCTGGTGTCATTTGGCCGGTATGGGCGTGCCGTTGTGCCAGGTAGCCAATCATATCTTTGGCGATGGCAGGCCCAAGGGGACGGTTTTGCATAATGATGGAATGTTGGCCGAAAAGGTGCGTTTGCATCTCGGTGAGTAAATTGTGGTCATCTGGCAGGTCGTGTTTTTTCCAGAAGCGGGCAATGAGCCAGGAAAAAACCTCATTGTCTGGCAGGGCAACATCCACAAAGGCAAAACGCCGCATAAAGGCATAAGACA
>CAZRIB010000527.1:0-2806 GCA_964600035.1 uncultured Ardenticatenaceae bacterium
GCGATGAAGTCACCAACGGGGGTGTGGTAGGCTTTGAAAACGTTGTGCAGGCGGATGATAGCCGGGTTGTCTGGCTGGTTTTGGGGGAGACGGCCGTTTCTGGACAAAACAGGATTGGCTTCAAAAACGGCCGTGCCGCCGCCATTATTCGTAAATGCTGCCTTAAACAAATTTTTTAACATAACTTGACCTCTAAACTCTACCACTATGTTTGCACTTTTTGGTTTTGGACGCAGATTTTCAGGATTAACGCAGATTGTTTCACAATTATTTCGGCATAATCCTGAGAATCAGCGTTAATCTGTGTCCCTTTTTGTGCTTTTCGTAAAACTGCAAAGATAGTGCTCTACTATTCATATGCCAATACTTCGCGAATGGTTAATTTGGATGCAGAGTGAGCTGGCCCCAGGCTGGCTGCCGTCGCCAATACCAGCAGTGCGGCCAGCCAACCAATTAATCCAATTAAAGAAAAACGGTAGCTTAATGGAAAGCCTAACATGGCCATGCCCACCTGCTCACTCAACAGGCGGCTTACCGGCCAGGAAACAAATGCGCCAATGCTCCAGCTAATCAGGCCAATCAAAATCCCTTCGGCCAGCACAATTTGGCGCACAGCGCTGTCTGATGCGCCAATTGCCCGCAGCACACCAATCTCGCGGATGCGCTCCAGAACATTGATGCTCATGGTAGTGGTCAAGCCCAAACTGCCTACGACGGCCAAAAGGACGGCCATCAGCGCCAGGAAGCCAATGACAATGTTGAACTTTTCCTGAATGTTGATGCGTGCGGTTTCTGTGGCCCTGACGGAAGAGACCTGAAAGTTTGCTGCTTCAAATTGGGTCAGAAGCTGGTTGGCTATTTCTTCTTGCGCCGGGCGGGTGTGGTTGGCTGTGATGACTTTTAGGGTGGTGGCCTGGTTGGGCAGCCCGGCAAGGTGGGCGTATTGGTTGTAGGGTACGTAAACGGCCGTTCCTGTGGCAGACCCCAGTGAGACGCCAACAATTGTCCAGGCAGTGTGACGGCCGTTTACATCCAGCACCACCTCATCGCCAACGGCCAGGTCTGGCTCTTCTTCCAAAAAATCGGTGTTGACGACGAT
This sequence comes from uncultured Ardenticatenaceae bacterium, assembly GCA_964600035.1. GTDB lineage: Bacteria > Chloroflexota > Anaerolineae > Promineifilales > Promineifilaceae > CAZRIB01. Next base: position 1,100 of record CAZRIB010000527.1, read on the forward strand.
GGCCTGGGCATCGCCATTTTGCAGCCAGCGCCCGGCAAACATGATTGGCTGCATCAATGTGGTATCCGGAGGCACGGCCGTTACCGGTACAGCGTCGCCAGTTGTGTCATCGGAGTACACACGCCGGACTGTGCCTGTCAGCCAGCCTTCAACGGCCGTTACGCCGGGCAGCGCCTCTGCCTGTGCCGCCAGTTGTGGTATGCGATACGGCCGTTCAAACTGCACGCCCACATCATACTGACGGTAACGCAAAAAGTCGTCAATCGTCGTCTGCACCGAGGAGTGGACAGACAAGACAGCCACAAACAAGGCCGTCCCCATAATGAGGGTTGCCAATGTCAATGCCAGCCGTCCTTTTTTGCGAATTGTATTGCGGAAGGAAATGATCAACGGCCGCTGCACCGGCACAATTTGCTGCAAACGGGTCATCAACTGGTCGGCTATCTTTTGGCTGCGGCTGCCAGAACTAATACCCAAACTGTTCAGCGCCTGATGTGTCGTAATTTGCACACCGTTAATGACAGGCGCCAACGCCGCCAGCAAAGGCACAAGCAGACCAACGGCCGTTTGCATCAAAGCCACAGAAAATGGCGCGGCATAACTTTGAATTTGCACATTTAACATGCTTGCGGCAAATCCCACCGCCCAGCGCGCCATCACAATGGAAAGCGGGATACCCAGCGCCAGCGACAAGATGCCATAAGAAAGCACCATCACCAGATACATGCCGGTAATTTGCCGCCGTCGCCCACCCACCAGCTTCATCACGCCAATTTGCTGAATTTGCTGCGTAATGAGGGCCGTAATGGTGTTGACAACCAGAAAACCAGACAAGCCCAGAATGAGAAAGCCAAACAGGGTGAACAGCAGGATCAACGTTTCAATAATTTGCTGCGCCCAATGTTCGCCGGGTGTTGGAATTTCCCGCGAGAATACCAGATAACCGCTTTTTTCCAGATGGGTCTCTACGTCGTCGGCAATGGCTTCAATGTCATCAAGGTTGTTGTATTCATCGGCTACGCGAAACCTTAATTCGGTGTAGGCATTTTCATAACCCAGCGTCTCCAGGGTGTCCATGGTCATGTAGCCGTAGGCAATTTCGGCGATGTCGGCACTGGGGACGTTGGCATCGTGTACTGTGCCCAGGACAGTGAGGGTTTCTTTGTGGCCGTCTGGCAGTTCCAGGGCAATGGGTTGGGAAACGGCCGTTTGCAAATAATCGACTGACAACTGCTCCACCAGCAAGCCATCCCGCTGGGGCGGCCACTGCCCGGAAACAGGCGAAACCTTGTCCAGAGAAAGATTGTTGAAATCGGGAACGGCCGTAACCAACACCTCCCGCTTTGTGCCATCGGCAAACCGCACCTGCAAAACCACCCGCCTGCGGCCTTCTGCGGCCTCAATACCCGGCATTTTGGCAATGCGGTCTACCATTTCATCATCAATGGGTGACACAAAGAGCCGGGCAGAAGAAGCGGCCGTATTTTGATAGCCCCTGTCCAATTCCCGCAGCAAAATTACCTGGGCATTTGCCACAAACCCAACCGAAAACACCCCGACGGTAATAGCCAATATCACCAACAGGGTTCTGGTTTTATGACTGCCTAAATCGGCAATGACTTTGCGCCATCTTGTTGAAAGAATCATGTAATTACCAATGCCTTTAAGGTATGTAGTAAGCGTTCAGTTGGCCAGCCAGTACCCGTA
>CAZRIB010000528.1:0-2792 GCA_964600035.1 uncultured Ardenticatenaceae bacterium
ATCCACTGCCCAACACCAGGTGTAGAGCTTCTATTCATGATGTTTCCTCTGAAAAAATAAAAATTAAAAAATTGATGATTGAAGATTAAAGTAGATGGCAATTGGGGATTGGCTGCTTTGTTACCGCTGCTCCCAATTCTGTTTGGCTGCTTGTTTGTTTTGCTGAACGGCCGTTTCAATCAACCGCCTGGATGTAGATGACAAAGGGGGCAGTTCGTCCAGACCAAACCAGCCAGCTTCCTCAATTTCGGCGCTTAGCTTTATTTGGCCGCCAACCACAACCCCCTGATAAATCACCTCAAGATGCCGGGGATTGTCATTTTGCTTCACATCCAGCAGCCGGTTAATCCTGGCTTCCAAACCTGTTTCTTCCAGAATTTCACGGACAACGGCCGTTTCCGGGTTTTCACCCCACTTCAACCAGCCGCCCGGAATGCCCCAGGGCGAACCAGGATGAAAGACATGCTTCAACAAAAGCACGCGGTCCTGGTCATCTAAAAGAACAATTGCCGTTCCCACCTGATGGCGAGGAATTAAAACAAAAATAGCCGCCCGCATTAAAAGGGTTACCGGTTTCAATGCAATCAGTCGAGCAAGCTTGCGTTTCCAGGAAGGCGATAATGTCATCAGAACGGCCGTTTCTCTTGCAAAATTAAATAAAATAACAGTGCATTGTAACAAAAAGGCCGCTGTCGGTCAGCAAACGGCCGTTTTACCTTTACAACATTCTCATCTAAAATCCACTGCAACTTTCGCCAAACCCAAGGCGTATACAATGACAGAGCAACAAGGGAACAAGGAGCAGAAGAGTACAGATGACAAGGCAACCAATCTCCAATCTCCAATCCCAAATCCCTTTTTTTCAGGAGAGACAACACATGACAGAAACAAGACTGACACGCAGCGAAAAAGACCAAATTATCGCCGGTGTTTGTGGCGGCCTTGCAGAATACCTGGCCATTGATGTTGTACTTGTCCGCATTGCATTCGTAATCCTTACCTTTGCCAGTGGCATCGGCATCCCCATCTACCTTATTTTGTGGCTCATCATGCCCAAAGAAACCATCCTCAATGCCCCAAATGCAAAAATTCTTCAAGACAACATCGAAGAAGTCAGCCAAAAAGTTTCCAAAGCAAGCCGCTCCGGAACAGTTGGCGCAATCCTCATCATTCTCGGTATATTTTTTTTACTACAACAACTGGGATTAATTGGCTGGCTCAGCAACATCATCTGGCCGCTGCTCATCATCGGCTTTGGCCTTTATATCCTCAATCGGCGTTAACAGAGTTACGATCCCGGCTAATAAATGACCGCAAACTGGGACGGGTGGGCGTTTCCTCCCAACCGTCCTTTTCTGGCTTTTCTTCCTCAGAAGAATAAGCAGGCAGTTTCACCGTAAAGGTCGTCCCCACATTTACTTCACTTTCCACCAAAATGTCACCGTCATGGGCTTTGGCAACCCATTTGGCAATGGACAGCCCCAGGCCAGAACCACCTTGCGCCCGTGAACGGGCTTTATCTACCCGATAAAACCGATCAAATATGTGGGGTAAATCTTCCTGGGGAATACCAATGCCTGTGTCCGAAACTTCAAAATAAGCCCACCCATCCTGTTTGTACAAGCGCAAACGCACTTCTCCCCCAGCAGGCGTATATTTGATGGCATTGTCAACCAAATTCAAGAATAACTGCTTCAATCTATCAGGATCACCGAAGACGCAAACCTGGTCAACGGCCGTAACCGACACCTCCACATTCTTCTCAATCACCCGAGCCTGCCGGTACACATCAAAAAACAAATTATCCAGCTCCAGCAGCTTCTTATGCAAAGGCAGCCCCCCAGAATCAGCACGCGCCAACAACATCAAATCCCCCACCAGGCGCGTCATTCGCCCCACTTCCTCCTGCAAAATATCCAACGATTCCGGGTCACCCTGCCCCATCCGGCGCATCAAATCAATATTGCCCCGCATCGCCGTCAGCGGCGTACGCAGTTCATGAGACACATCCGCCAACAACCGCTGCTGCGTCTCAAACAACCGCTCCAACCGCTCCAGCGTCTGGTTAAGTGCACGGGCCAAAATCCCAATTTCATCCGTCCGTCCCGTATCCGGCACACGCCTGCTCAAATCATCCGCCCGGGTAATCTGCCCGGCAACGGCCGCAATATCATCCAACGGCTTAAACAGACTCGGCGTCAGCCAAACCGCCAAAAACAACGACCCCGTCGCCGCCGCCATCCCAATCAAAAGCGACAAGAAAATCAGCTTATTAAAGCTTTCATAAAAATCCAGCAGCCGGGCAACCTGCAAATAAGCCACCACTTCACCCGACGATTCCGTCAAATAAATCGGTGCTGTCAACACGCGCAGCAGCGTTGTACCCTGCCGAACCAGGCGCGGCTCACCTACATGATCCAAACCCTCCGGGTCCAACAAACCATCCACCCCATTCATATTTCCAGACCGGGCAATAATTGCCTGTCCAGAGACATCCACAATCAAAATAAACGTTGATGCTGTCTCAAAATTAGCCAGGTACTGGGGAATTGGAACCCGCAAAACATTGCCATCACCCGCCTCAACATTGTCTACGCGAAATTCCTGCGCGATGGCCTCCAGGCTGGTGTCAATTTCACTCAAAATGCGATTGCGCGGCATGTAAAACACAAGACCGGCAAAAATCAGGAAAGCCGTTGTAAAAATGGCCGTATAAATTAGCAGCAGACGATTTTGAATAGACACAGGGATTTACATAAAAGGGATTGGATCTAACCAATCCCTTTTCCTTT
>CAZRIB010000529.1:0-2789 GCA_964600035.1 uncultured Ardenticatenaceae bacterium
GTAAAAGCCGCTCCTTTGCCGGGCACGCCTTCGCTCTCTACCCAAATATCCCCCTGGTGGAGCTGCATAATTTCGCGGGCAATAGCCAGTCCTAACCCTGTGCCGGGTACACCGGAATCTTCTCCAATTCGTCCCCGATAGAATCGCTCAAAGATGTGGGTTTGCTCTTCTGGCGGGATGCCTGGGCCTGTGTCCTGGATGGTGATGGCGGCACCGGAACGGCCGTTGTGTGTCATTTGCCCGACAGACACCTGAATGCGGCCATTTTGGGGCGTAAAGTTAATGGCATTGGTTAGTAAAATACTCAACACCTGCCCAATTAACCCTTCATCTAATGGCACAAGCGGCAGTGATGGCGCTGTTTCGCAAGAAATAGACAGTGCTTTTTCCTCGAAAAGAGGCGTTCTGTCTTGTACATACTGGGTAACCAATGCGTCTAGTTTGGTGGGGTGAGGAGTAAAGGCCACGCCGTTTCTGTCCAGGCGAGAGAGCCTGAGCATATTTTCGATAATGTATTGCAGCCGTAAAATTTCTCGCCCCATTCGCTCCAGGTAGATGGTTTGTTTGGCTGGATTGTGCCGAATCAGGTCATGGTGCAGGCGCAAATTGGTCAGCGGGGTGCGCAGTTCGTGTGAGACGTTGGAGATAAATTTGTCTTTCATCCGGGAGACTTCTTTCATGGCGCTGATGTCGCGAATGGAGCACACGGCGCCGATGATTTCGTTTTGGTCCAGGACGGGGGCCAGGGCAATATCCAGGTCGATGGGGCGGCCTTGGGGTGGGTGGATGGTGCTTTCCAGACGGGAGAAACGGCCGTGTTTCAACGTTTGCTCTATGGCTGTGGCAATACCTTCCGGTTGTTCCATTAACTGCACCAATGAAAGCGATTCATCACTTTTTGCGTGAGGAAACAGCGAGAAGAAAGCCGGGTTGCAATTTTCAATGAAGCCGTTTTTGTTCAGTAAGGCAACACCGTCCGGGCTGTTTTGCAGAATAGCCCGAATTTGCTTGATGCTGCGTTCCAGTTCGGCCGTGCGTTCTTGTACGGCTTTTTCCAGCCGTTCATTGGCATCGGCCAACGCCTGATAAATACGGGCATCATTTATGGCGACGGCTACCTGTTTGGCAAAAGCGGCCACTTTCTTCTTGTCATTTTCGGTGAAGTAATGGGGGGTTTTGCTTTCAAGACTTAAAAAGCCCAGCAGCTCATCTTCATAAATAATGGGCGCGCCCATTGTGGAACGAATCCAGTCAACTTCTGGTATGTAAATCCAGTGCGGGTCTGTACGTGTGTCTGGAATAGTGTACGGTTGTCCGGTTTTTGCCATGACGGCAAGATTGTGGGTTTCAGATATTTTGAAGCGGATTTTGGAAAGGGTTTCCTGAGTTATTTTGTGTAAACCATGCATGTAGGCAATGCGGGCGATGCCATTTTCATGAAACATGATGGTTAAGCCGTCTACGGACATGGTTTTGTTTACCGCTTCAACCAGTTTTTGCATCAATTCGTCCAGATTGTGGGTGCTGTGCAGGGCACTGACTGATTCTGCCAGCCCTTCGGCAAACAGGCGCTGCTTGCGTTCTGCCTCTTCGGCTCTTTTGCGTTCGGCTATTTCTTGCTGTGCTTGTTCGTACAGTCGGGCAATTTCTTCGTGACGGGCTTTTATTTCTTGTTCGGTTGTTTTGAGCTTGGTGATGTCGCGGGCGATGTGGACAGTGCCTGTTACCTGGCCGTTTTCCATTTCGATGAGACCTTTGACATCTAGCCAGATGGTACGGCCGTTCCGCAAAGGCACTTCCACTTCCACATGCTCTACCGTCTCGCCGTGTAAAATTTTTTGCAGAGGTTGAGCAATTGCATTGGCTCCTTCCGGGTACAAAAAGGCAAAGGGGGTTTTGCCAATCAGTTCTTCTTTCGTGTAACCAGAATCGTCACACATTCGTTGGTTAACATAACGAATAACTCCGTTGCTATCCAATTCAAAAATCCAGTCCTGGGCATGTTCAAAAAAACGGCGCAGGCGGCGTTCATTTTTGGTAATTAAGTATTGCCTCTGCCGGGCTAAAGAAGCCTGAAAATAGTGAGCAACCAAAATCATACCAGCAGCAATGACATACCAGGTTAATGCGCCAGCCAATCCTTCTTTTAGGGAGATGTAGGGGTTAAGCTGCACATTTGCCACAATGATGGCGATATTACCTAAAGCGAGACGAATGGCTTGTTTTGGGGTGAGGAAGATCGTGCCAAGGATAACAGGTACCAGCAGGTATCCGATGAAATATGGCCACATAAATGAGTCTTGAAACCAGGCTGCCAAAGCACCCCATTGAAAAGCGCTGAAAATGGTGACAAGCAGCATGACTTTTTTGTAGTGAAGAGTGCGTGCCAAAACGGCCGTTCCAACGTGCCACAACAATGAGAGGAGCATCAGGCCCGTGATAGTCAATTTATATTGGGGTCTGGTTGCTTGAATAACGATAGGGGCGGCAATGATTGTTGCCAGGCTAACGAATGTGTGAATGGCAATGAGCAGACGAATTTGCCACGCTGTTTTAATTGAGGCATCGGGAAAAGTGGGGGCAGTGATGCGTGCCCACCAATTTGCCATTTGTTCTTTTTTACGTTGGAATTTGCTTTTTACAGGTGATTTGGACATGGGTATACGTTAAACGCTTGTAAATAGAGTGACAAGTTACAGGGAAGAAATGTAAGGATAGCCTACCTTATTAAACAGATTTTGGGGAATCCCTTGCTCATTATAAACAAGATTCTAACGCAGAAACTATCG
>CAZRIB010000530.1:0-2787 GCA_964600035.1 uncultured Ardenticatenaceae bacterium
AGGTTAGCCAAACGCCATGAAGCTGACTAGCTGACCAACTGAACGCTTACTCTGTGTCCTAATTTCGAACTCAGGTTATTTTACGGCCGTTATCCGGGCACTAAACAATCGCGGTTCATTCCCAATCGTAATCGTATCAGCCAGTTCAACCTCTGGCGCGGCTTTATCTCGCACAGAAATTTGCTGAAAGCCAGCCGCACGCATGGCCGCCACATAATCTGCCACATCTTCTGCGCCGGTAATGCATTCCGCCCAGGCCGCCATATTTGCCCGCGCTTCCTCCGAAAAGTGGCCTTGTGTCATCATGTCCGACACGGCCAGACGGCCGCCCGGCTTTAACACCCGGTATGCTTCACGAAAAACGGCCGTTTTGTCTGGACTCAAATTAATGACACAGTTGGAAATAATCAAATCAACGGTGTCATCCTCAACGGGCAGCGACTCAATCTTGCCCAATCGAAATTCTACATTTTCCATGCCCAACTTTTCTTTGTTGCGGTTTGCCTTTTCCAGCATGGCCGGGGTCATATCCACCCCAATGACATAACCCGTTGGGCCAACTGCCCGCGCCGCCATAAAGCAGTCAATTCCCCCGCCTGAACCCAAGTCCAACACAGTTTGCCCTTCTGTTATCTGCGCCAATGCAATTGGGTCACCACAGCCTAATGACAGGCCTGTTACATCATCTGGCAGCCAGGTAATGTCTGTTTCGTACAGTTCGCTGCTGCAGCATTGACCGTCATCGCAGCAGGCTGCTTCTGTCTTGGCTTCAAATTCGGTGGCAATACGGCCGTATCGCGTCTGTACTGCTTCGTGAACTAAATCATTTTTCATAAAAAATCTCCCAATTAATAGACAGACATCTATATGTTTTGGTAAAAAAAGAGCTACTCATCAGCTCCAACAATCTCAGGGGCAAACGTCACCATCAACTGGCCGCAGCATTCAGCAACTCGCGCCTGATTCAACGAATAAAATACCTGCTTCCCTTCCCGGCGGGTGTTTACAAGGCCGGCTTCTCGCAGCACACTCAGGTGGTGGGAAACAGTCGGCTGTGTCACTTTGCCTAGCTGGGCAACCAAATCATTGACGCAAAACCATTGGCAGCACAAAAGCTGCATGATGCGCTGCCGGGTTTCGTCGGCCATAATTTTCGTAAATGTGACACAATCCATTTTTTTTACCTGATATATTGACGTACATCAATATGATGCGGCCATTATAAAGATAAAAACATTCTTGTCAAGAGCAAACAGGCTGTGTGTGCGTTTCTCAATTTTCTGCTGCGGTTGTCAGTGAAATGCGATGCCATTGGGGAATGCCGATGGGTGTGAGGTGATAATTTTGCACACGCGGTTTGACGAGTACGGCCGTTACGCTGTGGCTCAAAAAGACAACCGGCGCACCTTCTGTGACCATTTCCTCTGCCCGACCATAGAGCCGCAGCCGCTCGGCCACATCTGTTTCCACGGCTGCCTGTGCCAGCAGCGCATCCAGTTCCGCATTGGCATAGCCGGACAAATTTTGCTGCGAACTGCTTTGGTAGAGAACATCCAGAAAATTTTGCGGATCAGGATAGTCAGCACACCAGCCGCTGTCGAAAAAGTGCCCCATATTGCCGGAAAACAGTTCATTGTAATACTCAAAGGGGTCGATGGTTTCCGGCTGGATGGTTACGCCCAGGTTTTCCTGCCACATGGTGATAACGGCCGTTACAAATGGCCCCACATCCCCATAGCCGCTGGTGGTATAGGTTAAAGGCGGCATATCGGCGGGATCAGCATAGCCAGCTTCTGCCAGGAGTGCCCGCGCCCGCTCAGGGTCATAGGGATAGCCCGTCAGGTCGGGGTTAAAGCCGGGCATTCCGGGCGGCAGCGGCCCGTTGGCGGCGATGGTCATGCCGCTGCCAAAGGTGCGGGCCAGCAGTTCTTTGTCCAGTGCGTAATTAAACGCCTGCCGCACGCGCACATCATCAAAGGGGGCCAGCCGGTTGTTCAGGCCAATGGTAGAGGTGCACATGGAAACGGCCGTTTGCAGTTCAGCCGACAGCGGATTGTTGGGATCAAGCGCCTGTGCCAGATTATCACCGCCAATCCCCACCAAATCAATCTCGTCCTGCTGGTACATGGCCAGCGGCAAACCCGGGCCAAGCTGGTACACCACGCCGTCGATTTGTGCCGGTGTGTTGTAATACAGGTCAAAACGGGTTAGCTCCAGAATGGAATCATCGACCCAGCGTTTCAGCTTAAACGGCCCTGTGCCGTTGGGCTGCCGCTCCCAGTTTGGCTGGTCTGTCTGGGTGGTGTCTACCACATAAGCCACCGGAAAGGCCAGTTTGCCCAAAAAGTAGACAACCGGCCTGTTCAGGCGCACTTCCAATGTGTGGTTGTCTACTGCCCGCAGGCCGCTAATGGTAACGGCCGTGCCATTCAGTTTTTCAGTCACGCCTTCAATGTCGTTGAGATAGGTTGCGGCCGTATCGGAGCCGACGGCCGGGTCAGTGGCACGCTCCCAGGAGGCAATGACATCTTCGGCCAAAACGGGACGGCCGTCGTGGAACACCGCATTTTTACGCAGGTAAAAGGTGTAAACCAGCCCATCGTCGCTAACCTGCCAGCCTGCCGCCAAATCCGGTTCAATTTGCAGGTCTGGGTTGAGCATCACCAGGCCGCTAAATATGTGGCCGATGGGGCCGTCCGGGCCTGCCAGGGTTTTGGCGGGGTCGAGTGTGCGCGGCTGGCTGCCCAACAGCACCAGGGTATTGCTGCGGTTGGTAACGGCCGTGTC
>CAZRIB010000531.1:0-2785 GCA_964600035.1 uncultured Ardenticatenaceae bacterium
GAAATTGGGTAAGAGATTGCTGACTGCTCCAAAAAAAGCCACGAATTACACGAATCTTTTCTCTGGTGTTTCTTTGCGTCCTTGCGGTTTTTTCGGTAGGCTCGTTAAAGATTGATTTCACCGCAGAGACGTAGAGAACACAAAGATTTTTTCTCTGGTAACTTCAAATTCTCCGCGCCCTTTGCGCCTCTGCGGTTGCTTTTTTCGGTAGACTCGTTATTTGGTTAGTAAAAAGTTACACAAGTGATTTCAGCACTTTTTCTTTTTGACTGCTGGTGATGCGGTGATGGGCTTCCAGAACATCAAGTAGGTAGGTGATGGTCATAGCTGCGTGGAGCTTGTACCCGGCTTGTTGTAATGTCTGTACACCACCTTGCTGCCGGTTGATTAACACCACGGCATCTTGCACACGCAAACCGGCGGCTTTGAGGGGGACAATGGCTTCTAATATGCTGTCTCCTGAGGTGATGAGATCGTCAATGATAACGGCCGTTTCCCCCACTGCATAAACCCCTTCAATGCTCTTGCCCGTGCCATAACTCTTGGCTGTTTTGCGCGGATAAATAAGCGGCTTGTTTATGGCCAGGCACAACGCTGTGCCCAATGGCAAACCGGCCATTGGCGCGGCAGCCAACAAATCGTATTGCAAAGGGGCCAGCACTGTTTGGTAAACGGCCGTTGCCTGTCGCAGTGCATCTGGAAAAGAGACCAATACGCGCAAATCCAGATAGATATACGAACTTTTGCCGCTGTGCAGTTTGAATTTCCCCAACTTCACAGCACCAATGTCAAACAGAGTCAGGGCAAATTGTTCTTTGGTTGGGGTTGTCATGGCATTCTCCTGATTGGGGTTGAGAGACCAGTGGGTCACTTTTCACTTTCAACTTCAACGGCCGTTTTCACTGCGCTTTGCACAAATTGATTATACGCTGTCAATAAACGACGACAAACCGGCCCTGGACGGCCGTTTCCAATAACCGTCTGCTCAATTTGCACAATGGGCACAAGCGCCCGTGAGGAGCTGGACAATGCCGCTTCGTCCAGCGTGTTTATCTCAGTTAGAGAAACCGGCTCCAGCACAACAGGAATATCCAACTGAGCGGCCAGGTCGAGCAAAATGCGGCGGGTTACACCGGCCAGCACCCCCTCCCCTGCTGTGTAAATAATGCCATCCCGGATACCGTAAAAATTAGCGCCTGAACATTCCAGAATACGGCCGTTTTCGTCCACCAGCAGGTATTCATAGGCATCGCTTTCTTGTTGGCTGTATGCAAACCTTGATTGAGCAAAATCGGCCGTTTTTGCCAGGGGCATATCCCGATGCAGCGGCGCGGCCACAGCCACCCGTACACCCTGTTCGTACAGTGTGGCGGGCGGCGGCGTAAAGGGCTTTAAGGCGATTAATTCGCGGCTGTTTGTGCCGGGAAAAGGTTCCGCCAAAATGTCCCAACGTACACGCATTTCGGCAAAGGGCGCGGCCGTTACCGCTTTGTGCAGGCACAACCGGAAGCGTGTCAGGTTCCAATCGTAATCCCAACCAAGCAGTTTCATAGACTGTACGGTTCGCTCGATGTGGGCATCCAAAAAAAGGAACCGGTTATGGTTGAATGTGCGCAGCGCGGAATAAACGCCCAGGGGGCAGCCTTGCAAGAGTTGTTCGAATGTTTGGTGAGTGGGGTCAACAGGTAACGGCCGTAACCCGGTATCCGTTACAGCATAAAGCAGCATACTCATTGTAAATCTCTAAAGAACCATCTTTTTTTGCCGGACAGCCCAGCCATTCCGCAAAAGCATCGGCACAGCTAATACCCGTATTCAGTAATCCGTAATCCGTAATCTGTGTGCTCTAACTCTGGTAACTTCGTCGGAAAACGGTATACGGACTTCGGGTTACGTGCACTAACTGGATGGGGTGGCAGTGGCGGTGGGAACGGCCGTCGGCGTACTCGTAGGTGTTGGCGTAGGCACTGCCCCTTCCCAGAAGAAAAATGAAGGGTCGCTGCTTTCGCCGCCATAGGTGTAAACAGGCAAACCGTCACTGCGCGTATCAGTCACCTTTACAATAGCAACACGCCAGCGCATCTGGTGTGTTGCGGCCACATCAGGCCGCCAGTTGGCCGGAATCTGGAATGACGTTGACCGTGTAAACCCACGCATGGGGATGGGATATGGCTCATTCATATCGGTCAATTCCACCATGTACAGCTCATCCTCTGCCAATGTTTTGACGGCCGCCCATTGCAGGGTAATCACGCCATCTGGCGGCTGCACCGTTGTGTTGTCAATGGGGTAAAGCAGTACCGGCCCACGAGGTGGCGGTGTATTGGTTGGTGTGGGGGATGGCCCCGGTGTAGGCGGCAAAGTTGCGCCAAATATAATGCGGGGAATACACAATGAGTCGCCCGGCTGTAACACATAATCGACATCAATACGGTTGACTTCCAGAAAGAGGTCAAAATCTACGTCAAAACGCACGGCTATGGCAGAAAGGGAGTCGCCTTCAGCGGCTGTGTACCGCTCGCAGTCGGTGGGGTCGGCAATGACCAGTTCGCCGTTTACTTCTTTGGCAACGGGTACAAGGGGCGGCGTGGCGGTTGGCCAGGGTATAAGGAGCTGCTGGTTGACCTGGATGGCGTCTGGGCCAGCCAGGTTGTTTTCGGCTACGATGCTTTCTACCGAGACGCGGTAAAATGCGGCCAGGCCAATGAGGGTTTCGCCGCTGGTAACGATGTGGAGGCGCGGCGGTTGTAAGGTGGCTGTTGGCTGGGGCGATGGGGTGATGCCT
>CAZRIB010000532.1:0-2784 GCA_964600035.1 uncultured Ardenticatenaceae bacterium
GCCCAAAATTGCTGTGCTTTAAGGGCACGGCCGCTTTGCTGCAACTTTTTTACACTTTCCAGATAGCTGGCAAAGGGTGGCAAGTTCAGCGGCGGCAGCGGATTCCCTTGCTGTATGGCTTCATAGCCGCGCAGGGTGTGTTCCACAATGAGAAAGATGGATGTGGCGTCGGTGATGAGGTGGTGTTGGTTGAGATACCAAACGGTGGTGTTGGGGCCGGTCTGGATAAGGGCGGTGTGATAGAGGCAGTGGTCAAGGGTAAACGGCCGTTGGCTGGCTTCATCCAGCCATGCTTGCAAGGCCGCTGTTGGGTTGGGAGCAGCAGACAAGTCCACAAACGCCATTGGGGCGGGAATGCCTTCGCGCACGTGTTGGCGGGGAACGCCTGCCTCTTCGGTAACGGCCGTGCGCAGGGCATCGCTGGCCTGTACCACCCGGTAAAACGCTTGTGAAAAGTCATCAAAATTGACTGCCGCCGGAATGGTAAAAGTAAAAATGTTGTTGAAAATGGGAGAATACGGCCGTAATTTTTGCCCCACCCAATACAGTAATTGCAATTCAGAAAGATTGGTTCTTTGGTGAATAGCTCCCGGTTTTTCTTCCAGTATGCGCGCACTGCTGAGCATAAATGGCCCCTGCTCTAAGCAAAAAGATGGATGATTGGTTAATCGTTTTCACCATACAGCAAGATTCTTACAAGAAAGGTGTCTTTTGGGGGAATTAACAATTGATAATTGATAATTAACCAATCTCCAATCCCTAATCTCCAATCCCCAATCCCCAATCTTTAATCTTTAATCTCTTTAATCTTTAATCTCTCGTCACCTATCACTTCTGCGGCGGCCAGGCCGGAAACGGCCGCTCCCTCAACACGCGGGCCATCAAACGCATCACCGGCAAAGGCGAGCGGCGGCAAATTTTGGGCCAGCAGGGTGGGTTTGGGGTAAAGCACAGTGGGGATGGCATACTGCCAGCGATGTACCTGGGCTTCTATGATGACAGCGCTGGCTCCCAGAAACGGCCGTAACCCGTCATGCAGCACGGCCATCTGTTTTTCGGTTGGGGCATTCCACAATGTGGCAGCCAGGCGCGGATGGGCATGTATGGTCACAATGCGGGCACGTGGTGAGATACCTTTGCGTTGGTTGTCGGCAATGAAAGGGAAGTCATGGTCTGGCCGCTGCAATGCGCCGGGCGGCGGCAGGATGACACGGCCGTCTACCCAAAACAGACCGGCCAATGTTGGCGCGTAGGCAACTGCTTCCAGCGCGGCGCGATCGTCGGGGTGGAGCGGGGTTTTGCCTGCTTGCAGCAGTGCCAGCGATTGAGGGACTGGCGGCGTGAGGATGAGGGCTTTGCTGGTGAAAACACGGCCGTTTCCTGTGGTGGCCTGCCAGCCTGTGGCAGTGGGCATCACGGCCGTTACCGGTTCATTTAACTGCACAGGCAGAGAGGCCGCCAGAAATTTGGGAACGGCCGTCATGCCGGTGCTGCCCACATAGCGCGGATGACCGTCTGGTTCCAGGCCGCCCGCAGAGCCGTCTGTCCAGCCGCGGCTCCACTCCTGCACAATGCCGTTGGCCTGCCACTGCTGCACATATTGCCCAAATGATTGGGTGCGCACTGTGAAAAATTGTGCGCCATGATCTGCCAGTCCGGGGCCAATGCGACGGGAAGCCATGCGACCACCCACACCCCGGCTTTTGTCCAGCACCAGCACGGAACGGCCGTTTTGCTGCAATGTGTGGGCTGCCATTAACCCGGCAATGCCCGCGCCAATAATGAGAATGTCTGTTTGTGTTGTCATTGAATCTCCCTGGTAGGATTTGTGATTGGTAATTGGGTAATTGGGTAATTGGTAATTTGTTATTGGTGATTGGTTGTTTCTGTGGCGGCAATTTGCACGGTTTGCTGGTAAAGGGCGACGGTGGTGTGGATGGAACGGCCGTAGCCGCCAGCCATGACAACCGCCAGCGGGATATTGTGTTGGCGGCAGGTGCGAATGACAAACCGGTCGCGGGCGGCCAACCCTTCTGCTGTCAAGGCCAGCCGTCCCAATTTGTCGTCTATGTGTGGGTCTGCCCCGGCGAGGTAAAACACAAGGTCTGGCTGGCTGCGTGTGAGGCTTTCGGCTACACCGGCTTGCAAGGCTTGCATGTAGTCATCGTCGCCGGTGTTGTCGGGCAGGCCAATGTCCAGGCTGCTGGCAACTTTGCGAAAGGGAAAGTTTTTCTCGCCGTGAATGGAAAAGGTGAAGATGGTGGGGTCGTTGGCGGTAATTTCGGCCGTGCCGTTGCCCTGGTGGACATCGCAGTCGATGATGGTGATGCGGCGCACGCGGCCTTCTGCTTGCAGGGTGCGGGCGGCAACGGCCGTATCGTTGTACACACAATAGCCTTCGCCATGATCGGTGCAGGCGTGGTGTGTGCCCCCGCCCAGGTTTACGGCAATGCCTTCTTGCAGGGCAGTACGTCCGGCGGCAATTGTGCCACCGACGGTATGGTGTACCCGGTGTACCAGTTCTGGTGACCAGGGCAGGCCGATGCGGCGAATTTCTTGCGGGGAAAGACGGCCGTTTTCCATTTTGTCCAGATAGTCCGGGGTGTGGGCGCGGGCGAGTTGGGGCAAAGTGGCCGCCGGTGCAGGCAGGAGCCAGTCGGCGGGAATGGTGTTGTCCTGAAGGATGGCTTCGCGCAGCAGCCGGTATTTGTCCAGAGGAAAACGATGATTTTCTGGCAAAGAAAAGGTGTGGTGGTCGTAGTAAAAAAATTTCATAAGCAGGTA
>CAZRIB010000533.1:0-2781 GCA_964600035.1 uncultured Ardenticatenaceae bacterium
GTATTCCGTAATCCGTAATCCGTATCCCCAATCTCCAATCTCTAATCTCTAATCTCTAATCTCCCAATCTCCCAATCTCCCAATCTCCAATCCCCTTAATCATTTAATCATCAATCATTATTCTTCAATCATCACTATGTTACTCATCTTGACACACGAAAATGGCGACTTTGATGCCATCGCTTCACAATTTGCCGCTTATAAGCTGTACAGTGACGGCGTGCCTTTGCTGCCTCAACGGGTAAACCGCAACGTCAGCCAATTTTTGACGCTGTATTGGGACAATTTGCCATTTGTACGCCGGACGGATTGGAAACGGCAGCGCGTAGACAGTGTGCTGCTTGTCGATACGCAGGCGTTTAACAGTGTGCGTGGCATGGGCAAACATCCCAAAGTGCATGTTATTGACCATCACGGGGGACGTGAGCGCATTTCCGGCTGGCATTATGAAATTGAAGAAACCGGCGCGACAACGACCATTTTGGTGGAAAAGATGACTGAGTTGGGCGTGCAGATAACGCCTGAGGAGGCAACGCTGCTGCTGTTGGGCATTTATGAGGACACGGGTTCTTTGAGTTATGACACGACAACGGTGCGGGATGTGCGGGCGGCGGCCTGGTTGTTGGAGCAGGGTGCGCGGCTGGATATTGCCCGGCGGTTTTTGCGGGTGGCATTAACCCCGGCGCAGCAGGCGTTGTATGAGGCGCTGACGCAAAATGTGACCTGGGTGGAGATGGCCGGGCAGATGATTGCGGTGGCGTGTGCAACGGCCGTTGACGGGTTTGATGACGAAATTTCCTCTGTCGCTCACCGGCTGCGAGACGTACTGTCTCCGGCGGCTTTAATTGTGCTGGTACAGCTTGGGGCAGATGTCCAGTTAGTTGCCCGCAGCGCCAGCGACTTTGTCGATGTTTCTACCATTGCCACAGCCTTTAACGGCGGCGGACACAGCCGGGCGGCGGCGGCTTTAATTACCAAAATGCCGCTTTCGCTGGTGAAGCGGGAGGTGTTGTCGCTGCTGCCACGCGCGGTGAAACCGATGGCAACCGTGGCGGAGATTATGTCTTACGGGGTGCAGACGTTGACAGCAGACACGGCCGTTTCCGAAGCGTCGGCCTTGATGCAGCGATTTGGCTACGAAGGCTACCCGGTGGTGGATGAAAACGGCCGTGTCGTTGGCCTGCTCACCCGCCGCGCCGTAGACCGCGCCATGAACCACAACATGGGGCATCAACCCGTCTCGCGCATTATGAAAAGCGGCTCCATATTTGTCCATCCATCCGATTCCATCCGCCGGGTGCAGCAGTTGATGCTGGACGAAGGGTGGGGGCAAATCCCTGTTGTTTCCGACGAAACGGCCGATCCCCGGCCAATTGGCATTGTCACCCGTACAGACCTGCTCAACCACCTGTTCCAGCCCGCAGACACGCCGGGCATGACCAATTTGCGTGCTCGTTTGCAAACAGCCCTGCCTGCTGCCATGTGGGGCTTGGTGCTGGCCGCCAGCCAGGTGGCGGAAGAGATGAAGATGCCCCTTTACTTTGTGGGCGGGCCGGTGCGCGACCTGCTCCTGGGGCTGCCGCCGGTGGATTTGGACATGGTGGTGGAGGGAGATGCCATTGCATTGGTGGCGGCATTGCAGGCTAAATTTGGCGGCGAATTTCATACGCATGAGCGTTTTGGCACGGCCAAGTGGCTGGTTACGCCAGACATTTGGCAGCAGTTGGCACAGTTGGCAGGTGAAACGGCCGTTGTTGACCCCCAAACCCTGCCAACGGCCGTTGACTTTGTCACTGCCCGCACCGAGTTCTACGCCGAACCTTCAGCCCTGCCCCAGGTGACGCGCGGCTCCATCAAATTAGACCTGCACCGCCGCGACTTTGCCCTGAACACCCTGGCCGTGCGGCTGGATGGGGCCTATTTGGGGCAGCTGCTCGATTTTTATGGCGGCCTGCGTGATTTGGAGCAAAAACAGATACGGGTACTCCACAGTTTGAGCTTTGTAGATGACCCCACGCGCATTTTACGGGCTGTGCGGCTGGCCGCGCGTTTGGGCTTTGAGATTGAAGCACGCACGGCGGAACTGCTGGTCAATTCCCTGCCCATGCTGGACAGAGTAACCGGTTCGCGCATCCGCCATGAAATTGAGCTGGCCTTGCGCGAAGTAGAACCGGCGCGCATTTTGGCAGAGTTTGATGCCTGGGGCATTTTGCGCCAGATTCACCCGGCGCTGGCCTGGGATGAGGCCAAAGCGCCACTTTTTGCCCGGCTGCCGAAGCTGCTGGCACAACCGGAGTGGCAGGAGGCGTTGGGCGGTGAGTCGCCGGTGTTTGTTTATTTTGCGTTGTGGCTGGCAGGCTTGCCGATGGCTGTGCAGGAGGAGGTGATGGCTCGCCTGCATGTGCGCAAGCGGACGCGGGATGATATTTTGGGGGTGGGTCAGGCGGTGAAGGTGCTTTCTGCGCTGCCGGAGGATGCCAAACCGAGTGTGGTGGCGCGGACGTTACGGCCGTTTAATGCCCGTGTGCTGCTGGTGTGCCGGGTTTATCTGGTTGATGAGCGGCTGGTGGGGTGGATTGAGCGGTATTATCGGGAATGGCGGTTTGTGGAAACGGCCGTGGACGGTCACCATCTGCAAAAATTAGGCCTGAAACCCGGTCCCGTTTTCACCATTATTTTGGACAAGCTGCTGGCTGCCCGGCTGGACGGCGACGTGCAAACGCGAGAAGAAGAGGATGCCTTGCTGCAAAGGCTGCTGGCCGAATTGGCGGATTGAAGGGT
>CAZRIB010000534.1:0-2777 GCA_964600035.1 uncultured Ardenticatenaceae bacterium
GGGTGGGGGAGATAACGGCCGTTCGCATCCAAACATTCCTGCAACAAGGCAATCTCGCCGCCGCCGCCCAACTGGCCGAAACACAGCCGCTCCCCCTCAGTCAGGCCCGCGTCAAGCTGGCCCAGGGTGATCCCGTCGCCGCGCTGTCCATTTTAGAACCAGTATGCCAGCAGGCAGAAGCCAAAGCGTGGGCGGATGAACAACTGCGGGTGATGATATTGCAAGCGTTAGCCTACGATGCCGCAGGCGAAAGCGAAAAAGCGATAGAACGATTGGGGGAAGCTTTGGCCTTGGCCGCGCCAGGCGGCTTGATTCGCCTGTTTGTGGATGAAGGCCCGCCGATGGCGCTGCTGCTGCGGGAGGCGGTGAAGCAGGGAATCTCTCCGGCGTTTGCCCGGCAGGTGTTGGCGGCCTTTGGGGTAACGGCCGTTTCCCAGCCACCAATCACCCAAGCCCTCCTTGATCCCCTTTCCGAACGCGAACTTGAAGTCCTCAAACTGCTGGCCACTTCGCTTACCGGCCCGGAAATTGCCCGCGAATTGACGATCTCCCTCAACACGATGCGCACGCACACAAAGAATATTTACGCGAAGTTGGGCGTGAACAGTCGCAGAACGGCCGTTCGCCGCGCGGAAGAACTCAATTTATTGTAAGCCCACTCGCATCACTGCAAACAGAAGCCCCGGCAGAGTGAGAAATCATCTGTTGGGACTTTCTGTTTGACGCCAGAGCAAGTCCACATCCTGCCACCCCACAAATCACCACCTCAATCACCAGATATGGTGATGACCACTCACCACATTCATTTGTATCCTCCAGGCAATGAAATCAATGGACTTGATGGAGCGCAAGATGGCAAGCACAAACACAACAGTTGAAAACCAGAAGCCGCCAGACAGCTACGAACTTCGCCTCAAAGGACATCTGGATGCGCGTTGGCGTGACTGGTTTGATGGCTTTACCGTTACCCTGACCGCAAACGGCGAGACAATTCTCACCGGTTTGGTCGCTGACCAGGCCGCCCTGCATGGTTTACTCAAAAAAGTGCGTGATTTAGGCTTGCCCTTGCTCTCCATCAACCCAATCAACGTTTAAGGAGAGATTCAAATGAAAACCGATTTTCGTGAAATATCCCCGTCCGCTTATGCCCGTTTTGCCGGTGTGCTGTACCTGATCATCGCCGTCGCCGCCGTTTTTGCCCATATGGTCATCCCGGAGCAGTTCATTGTGGCAGGGGATGCGGCGGCAACGGCCGTCAACATCGCCGCCAATGAAATCACGTTCCGCCTGGGCACGGTGGGCAGTGAGCTGATAATTTTGCTGAGCGAGATTGTGCTGTCGGTGGTATTGTATGTGCTGTTGAAGCCGGTGAGCAAGACGCTGTCGCTGGTAGCGGCCGTTTCCCGCCTGGCGATGACCACCATTCACGGCCTGAACCTGCTCAACTACTATTTCGTCTTCCAACTACTGAATGGCGCTGATTTTGCGACGGCCTTTAGCCCAGACCAGTTGAACGCACTGGTGACGCTGTTCCTCGACGCCCACAGCATTGGCTTTACGATTGGCATCGCCTTCCTGGTCCCGCACGTTCTGATTCTGGGTTATTTGATTTACCAGTCGGGCTATTTCCCCAAAGCGCTGGGTATCCTGTTTATGGCCGCCGGGATTGGCTATCTGTTTGACGCAGTTGGTCAGCTGCTGATTCCCGGTTACACGACGACTCCCGGTGTAATTGCTGCCATCATCGCCTTTGCCGAAATTGCCTTCCCCCTCTGGCTGCTGGTGAAAGGCGTCAACATGAATCACTGGCAAAGCCGCACCCTGGCGCTGGAAACAGCATAGGTAAACGTTCAAAAACCGAACCCAGATTGGTCCAATTTTGGAAATTGGACCAATCTAACCAAAAGAGATAAGGAAAATACCGTGATTAAACAAATTATTTTGAGCCTGCTTTTAACAGCGCTGCTGCTGTCCGGCTGTACCAGCGCTGCCCAGAATGACCCGCAGCCACCGCCGTCCGATGTCCTCCCAGAGACACCAACGGAAAGCGAAGATACCATCACCCAGGATGACGCGCGGGCAGTTCCGCAAGCCTTTCCGCCTGATGTTGCTGCGGAAATACAAGCGGAAATGGACACTTTGACCGCAAAAAGCCTTCCATCCGGCATGGTGGTGTGGATTGATGCGCCAGAGTACCGGTTTGCGGGAGCCAGCGGGTCTGCTAACCTTGCGGACAACACCCCAATGTCGCCAGAAGGCGCTTTTCGGATTGGCAGCATCACCAAAATGTTCACCGCCACGGTGATTCTCCAACTGGCGGAGGACGGCGTGCTCACCCTGGACGATCCGCTGACGCTGTGGCTGCCAGAGGTGGCCGAGCGGCTGCCTTATGGCGACCAGATTACCCTGCGCCACCTGCTGACGCACACATCCGGTCTGTTTAACATCGTCGAACATGAAGCATACTACGCCGACCTCTTCACGGAGATGGTCGTTGATGAAGCCACTGGAAATGTGACGCTGGACTGCGTTGAACGGGACCCCAACGACACGCTTGCTCGCTACGTCTATGACAAAGAGGCCCAGTTTGAGCCGGGGACACAGTGGCGCTACAGCAACACCAACTACACCCTGCTCGGTATGGTCATCGAAGCGGCGACGGAGATGCCGCTGGCCGAGGCGTATCGCACGCACATTTATGAACCATTAGGCATGGCATCCACATTCCTGGATTGCTATGAAGAGCCGGTGATTGACATCGTTCACGGCTACACGGG
>CAZRIB010000535.1:0-2767 GCA_964600035.1 uncultured Ardenticatenaceae bacterium
ATTATCTGGGTTCCTCAGCCTTTCTGCCATTCCGTTCAGTGTCATCACATTTCATCAATTAACCTCGCCCGCCGCCAGCCCCGCACGGAGTTAAGCAGATAAATTTCACTGGCTCTGGCTAAATCTTTGGGGAAAAGTGTCTGTTCCCGGATACGGCCGTTTGCCAACGCCTGCGCCCGTTCCACACCTGCCAATAAACCGGCTGTAACGGGCGGTGTCACCCAGTCACCAGCCAGCACAAGCACCAAATTGGCAATCGTGCCCTCGGTCAATTCCCCCCGTTCGTTCCACAAAATGACCTCATCACATGCCGGGCGGCTGGCTTTTGCCTGCTCATACGGCTCCCGATGGGTTGTTTTGTGGTAAAGCCACACGTCATCACTGGAAACTGGTTGTTTTGCCAACCCAATTTTCACCGGTTCTGGTGTGGCGGCAGGTAAAGGCATGGTTTCTACACGAATTTCCCCTTTCTCGCTGAGCAGCAGGCGCACTTTGGTACGGCCGTTCAAGGGCAGCGCATTCAATTTGTCCAATATCTGCTGGCGTGGAAACGGAAAGTGGAAATAAACGGCCGAATCGGCCATGCGCTGCAAATGGGCATCCAGCAGGTAAAAGCCGCTTTCAGGCTCCCACAAAATTGTTTCCAGCAAGTCGAAAGACGGCCGTTTCCGGGTCAGCACCTGCGCCTTCAGCAGCGCCTCCGCATACTCATCCGCCGCCTGCGAATCCCACACAATGCCGCCCCCCACGCCATACCGCGCCCGTCCGGCGGCCTTGCTCACCACCACCGTGCGAATGGCCACATTAAACCGTGCCTGCCGCCCCGGTGACAGGTAACCAATTGTGCCGGTGTACAACCCGCGCGGCTGCGTCTCCAACTGGCGAATGATTTCCATTGTCCGCACTTTGGGCGCGCCGGTAATAGAGGCGCAGGGAAACAGGCTCGCCATCATGTCGGCAAAAGAAGCGTCCGTTTCGGCGGTGACGGTGGATGTCATTTGCAGCACGGTGGGATACCGCTCGACGGTAAACAGCCGGGGCACGGCCACTGAACCGGTACGGGCTATCTGCCCTAAATCATTGCGAATCATGTCCACAATCATCACGTTTTCGGCGCGGTTTTTGGGGGATTGGGCAAGTGCCTGGGCGTTGGTGTTGTCTTCGGCGAGGGTGCGGCCACGAACGGCCGTTCCCTTCATTGGCCGCGACCAGATGTGCGTGCCATCTAGCTGAAAAAACAGCTCCGGCGAGGCGGAACAAATGACGTGCGTGCCGATGTCCAGATAGGCGGCGTAGGCACTGTTTTGGGCGGCGGCCAACTGCAAAAAGTACGCCCAGGGGTCGTGGGGAAAGGAAGCTGTGAGGGGAAAGGTGTAGTTAACCTGGTATGTTTCGCCAGCGGCGATATGGGTTTTTATGGCGGCAATGGCCTGGGTGTATTGGGACTGGGTAATGGCTGGCCGCCACTTTAGAGATTGGGGAGAAGAGCTTGCTGGCCAGCCCAAATCTTGAATTTCTTCTATCTCTTTTTTCTCTTTGAAGAGGCCAAACCAAAGCAGGGGCACATCATCTAGCCGGGGGGAGTGGACGGCCAGGTTGAAGGCGGCACTGGCTTCGTAGGACAAGAAACCGGCGGCGTAGAGGTGGTGGGTGTGTACGGCCGTTTCCACTTGCTGCAATGCGCGGTAAACCTGCTGAGGCGTAACGGCCGTTACCGTTTCCTCCAGCCCGCTAAAATGCAGCCAGCCTGTATCACTACGCAGTAAAACCGTTGGCATAAAAATCAGGGGGTGGGGTTAATAAAGATTAAAGATTGGAGATTGGAGATTGGGAGATTGGGAGATTGGGAGATTAGGAGATTGGGGAATGCCATTCACAATTCACCATTCTCCATTCACAATTCACCATTCTCCATTCACCATTCTCCATTCTCCATTCCCCATTCACCCCTCTCCTTTACCCAACTCACGCGAGCGCTCATAAGCAGCCCAAATACCCCGCGACATCACCGTGCGCAGGCCGCCCTTTTCCATATGGTACAACGCCGCCGCTGTCGTCCCACCCGGCGATGTCACCTGATTGCGCAGCTCGGCAACATGCTTGCCTGACTGTTGGGCATACAACACAGACCCCAGCATCGTCTGGAACACCAACTGTTCCGCAATGCGCCGCGAAAAGCCCATATGCACACCGGCATCAATCATTGCCTCCATAAACAAAAACACATAGCCTGGGCCTGAGCCGCTCAAGGCCGTCGCCATATCCAGATACCCCTCTTCTTCTACAAAAATTTCCTGCCCAAAAGAGCCTAAAATGGCTTTTGCCTGATTCAAATGCATTTCACTTACTTCTGGCGTGCCAGTCCAGACCGAAATGCCCTGTCCGATTTGGGCGGGTGTATTGGGCATTGCCCGCACCACTGCGGCATGGGCTGTGCCGTCGGCAATTTTTTTAATAGGCACACCGGCCAGAATGGAAAGCAGTAAATCTTGCCGGCGCAAATGGCCGCGAATTTCAGGCATTACCAGGTGGAGCGACTGCGGCTTGATTGACAAGACGACAACCTGCCCGGTTTCGGCCGCTTCCCGGTTATCCAAAGTGGTTTTAATGCCGTATTTGGTTTCCAGTTCTTCCAATCTGGGTTTCCAGGGGTCAGCGGCAATGATTTGGTCTGCGCTGATAATCTTTTGTTCTAACAGGCCGCGGATCATGGCTTCGCCCATTGTGCCGCCGCCGATGAAAGCGATTGTTTTGTCGATAAACATGG
>CAZRIB010000536.1:0-2763 GCA_964600035.1 uncultured Ardenticatenaceae bacterium
TCTACCTCTGGTAACTTCGTCGGAAAACGGTATACGGACTTCGGGTTACGTGTACTAGCTGACTAACTGAATGCTTACGATGATTATTTGTCTGTGATTGACTTTGTAAGGCTAATGTTTTGGCGATAAATGTGGGAATATGTGGGTCGCCGTTATGTTGAACCCGTTTGCGTTAGCTGGGTTACGCATTTTTGTCATTTTAACAATTAGTAAGTTTAGCAAAAAGTATGGGAAGCGGCGACCTGAATTTATGGGGTACTCAGGTAGGTCGGCTGGAGCTTATTACTCGCTGTGGCAGGTAAGGCCTGTTGTGTGGATGGGTAGGATCCAGCTTCTGCTTGCCAGATTGAATTTTTTGAAGACGGCCGTTACTGCCTGGCTTATCTGTTCATGGTTGTTTGGGGCAAAGGCGATGAGGCTGGGGCCGGCGCCGCTGAGGGCAACGGCCGCTGCACCGGCTTCTCTGGCGGCGGCAAAGGCGGCCATCATGCCGGGGATGAGGGGCAGGCGGTAAGGCTGGTGCAGGCGGTCGTGCATGGCGATGGCGAGTTTGGTGTAATCGCCTGTTTCCAGCGCACGAATGAGCAGGGCTAACCGGCTGCTGTTAAAAATGGCATCTGGAAAGGGGACGGCGAGTGGCAATGCGGCACGTGCTTCTTTTGTGAGTAGGTGCACATCGGGCAAAACGACGGTAACCTGCATGGGGGGGATGGGGATGCGTTCGACGTGCAGGGTTTTCTTATCCATGACGCCCAGAATGAGCCCGCCGTGGACGGCTGGTGCGACGTTGTCGGGATGGCCTTCCAGATTGGCGGCCATTTGCAGCAGCTCGGTGCGGCTAAAGGGGCTGCCTGCCAGGGCGTTGGCGCCAAACATACCGGCCAGAACGGCCGTTGAGCTGCTGCCCAGTCCACTGCCGACGGGTATTTCGTTGTGTATTTGAACGTGGATGCCGGTAGACGGCCGTTTCCCCGCCTTGTTAAACACCAAATTAGCCGCTTTGATAATTAAATTTTCCGGGCCTGTGTGGATTTTATGGGCATCCACACCAGAAGCAGAGATTGTAAAACCGGGGCCTTGATTAGGAGAGAAAACAAACGTATTGACTAATTGAAGGGCAAGACCCAGGCAGTCGAATCCTGGGCCAAGGTTGGCACTGGTGGCGGGTACGGTGATGGTAATTCGTGTCATGGGTTGTTATTTTACGGTAAAATCCGGTAAATGGTAGGCTCGATATTCACGATGTTTTGTAAGCACGTTGTCATTATACAGACTCTCCAGCTTTGGCCGGTGTCCTCACCGCGCCAGTAGTACTCAGTCAAGTGTTCTTTGATGGATACAAAGATTGGTTCAATCTCCAAGATTGAACCAATCTAATCCCTCATTTCACGTGTGACTGAGTACTTAGCGGGGTTACAGCATGTTTCGTTTACCTTTGGATGTTGCCAATTTTTTTAATCTCCAACCTCTAATCTTCAATGAATGAACACACTTTTTTAGACAATTTACCCCGACCAGATGAACGACGCATTGCGCTGCGGGTAACGCCTGCTGCGGAGCGGGCAATCCGGCGGGGGCATCCCTGGTTGTTTGACAAGGCGATTTTGCACCAAAGTAAGGATGGCCAGCCGGGAGATTTGGCGGTCGTTTTTGATCGAAAGCGGCGGTTTTTGGCGGTGGGGTTGTATGATCCGTTGTCGCCAATTCGGGTGCGGGTGCTGCAATACGGCCGTTCCGCCACCATTGACAGTGACTGGTTTACCGCCCGGTTTCAGGATGCGGTCAAAATTCGCCAGCCATTGGCATTATCCTCCTTTACCAATGGTTACCGGCTGGTAAATGGGGCCAATGATGGTTTGCCCGGCATGATTGTAGACCGGTATGACCAAACGTATGTGTTAAAGCTGTATACCACGGCCTGGATTCCACATTTGCCGGATGTTGTACCCGTGCTGCTGCATGTTACAAAAGCGCGGCAGTTGGTGCTGCGTTTGAGCCGGTCTGTGCAGGCTGCCCATGATTATTGCTGTGGTTTGCGTGATGGCATGGTGCTGCACGGTACGCTGCCGGAAGAGTATGTGATTTTTCAGGAAAACGGGCTGTTTTTTGAAGCAGATGTGGTGCGCGGGCAAAAAACAGGCTTCTTTTTAGACCAGCGTGACAATCGGGCGCGGCTGGGTCAGTTGGTGGAACCGGGGCAGTCGGTGTTGAATGTGTTTGCTTACACGGGCGGTTTTTCTTTGTATGCGGCCAGGGCTGGGGCATCGTTGGTTGTCAGTCAGGATATTAGCCAGTTTGCGTTGGCCGGGGCTGTGCGTAATTTTAAGCTGAACCGGCATTTGTCTGGGGTGGCACATGCGGAGCATGAGTTGATGCTGGGGGATGCCTTTGTAACGCTGAAGGAGTTGGAACGAACGCATCGCCGTTTTGATGTGGTGGTGATTGATCCGCCTGCCTTTGCGAACAGTCAGGATCAGGTGGCGCGGGCGTTGAGTGCTTACGGCCGTTTAGTGCGGCGGGGTTTGCGGCTGCTGCGGCCAGGAGGCACGTTTGTGATGTGTTCTTGTTCCAGCCGGGTTTCTGCCGATGCCTTTTTTGAGATGGTGCATAAGGCGGCGCGAACTGTGAAACGGCCGTTACAGGAAATTGAACGAACCGGCCATGCCATTGACCACCCGGTTACTTTTCCAGAAGGTGTGTATTTGAAAGCGTTGTTTGCAAAAGGGTGAGGGGAAGATTGGAGATTGGAGATTGGGAGATTGG
>CAZRIB010000537.1:0-2749 GCA_964600035.1 uncultured Ardenticatenaceae bacterium
ATGCTGGCGATGACAACAGCAACGATAACGTGGGCAACGACAACAGCAACGACAATGCTGGCGATGACAACAGCAACGATAACGTGGGCAACGACAACAGCAACGACAATGCTGGCGATGACAACAGCAACGATAACGTGGGCAACGACAACAGCAACGACAACGCTGGCGACGACAACAGCAACGACAATGCTGGCGATGACAACAGCAACGACAACGCTGGCGATGATAACAACAATGACAACGCTGGTGACGACAACAGCAATGATAATGCCGACGACGGGTCTGGGAACTCAGGCTCCGGAGGAGGCTCTGGTGGTGATAATGATAATGGCAACCAAAATGACAATGGGTAGTCTCGCTCTAGAATGATTCTTTAACCCCACCTGATCATTCAGGCCTCCATCCCTCTGGGAAAAGCGAATGGCAATTGCCATTCGCTTTTTCTTTTTCTTTTATATTTACCTTTCTGCTGGCTCTAAAAAGATGGAAACTTCTGCTGCCGGATTGTGGATGCCTGTTGGATGGTAGTGTACGTATACTCGCCGCAAAAGCTTGATGTTTTCGTAAAGCACATCTTCTACCTGGCAGGCAATGGCGTCTCCTTCTGTAACAGGGATACGGCCGTCTACGCCAATCGTCACATTCACAACCAGATATGGCCCAAACCGATGGGCATGAATTTCCTCAATTTGCTCCACGCCGTCAATATCTGCAACCAGTGACATAATGCGTGATGCCAATGTTTTTCCCGGAACCGTGTCCATTAAATCATCGGATGATTCCCGCAATATTTCTGCGCCTGTGCGTAAAATAAACAACGACACCAACGCCCCGGCAAAAGGATCTATCCACAAATAACCAAGACGCCCCAACGCAATTCCCACCACGGCTGCCAGAGCTGCAAAA
Organism: uncultured Ardenticatenaceae bacterium; assembly: GCA_964600035.1. Taxonomy (GTDB): domain Bacteria; phylum Chloroflexota; class Anaerolineae; order Promineifilales; family Promineifilaceae; genus CAZRIB01. The sequence continues at coordinate 910 of CAZRIB010000537.1, forward strand.
ACATCATTGCGATGGTCATATGCCAGAGCAATTACGGCCGCATTACCGGTTTCCTGCCCTACCCGGTTTGTAAAGCCTGCGGCCAAAATTTTGACCACAACTGTAATCGCTGCCACCCACAACGCCCAAACAGAAGCACCGCCAAATGTACTGGCTCCTGTAATCAAATCGTAAATGTTGTCGATGGCATTCCAGAAAATGGCAACGGCCGTTGTCACCACAAAAGAACCAACAATTAACGCGGCAATACTTTCCAACTGATTGTGGCCGTAAGGGTGTTCATGATCGGGTGGTTTGCCAGCCAGCCGCATAAACACTGCCACCACCAGATAATAGGCGACGTCCGAAGTGGAGTTAATGCCATCGGCCAACAAAGCCGGACTGTGGCCTACAATACCAACGGCCGTTTTCACTGCCGCCAACGCCACATTAATCACCAAACCAACCGAAACGGCCGTTCTGCTTTTTGCTTCTCTTTCCTTCCTGTCCATAACAATCCAACAAAAAGCGCGGATGACCAATTCCAGTTAACCATCCGCGCTTTTAAGAAATTTCGGGTCAATAAATGAATGGCAAATTAGCCAAGCAGCATACCCACCACCAGCGTGCGAAGCAAATCCAGCCCCAACAACACAATGATAGGACTAAAATCTAACCCGCCCATTGCCGGTAAAAAGCGGCGAACCGGCTCCATAAGCGGCTCCGTCGCCTGATAAATAAAGCGCACAACCGGCCCCCAGGTTGGATGATAGGGGCTAACCCGCACCCACGACACGATGACGCGAGCGATAATGATAAAACTGTATATACGAAACAACATGTTAATGGTATTGGCTAATGCGTACATAATTTTCCCTTCAAAAATAAAGATTGATGATTAAAGTAAGTGCAAGTTTGCAAGTTACAGGCTGCAAGTATAGCGTAAAAAACGACCTATTTCGGACGGCTGCCAAATAAGGCGCGGCCAATGCGTACGTGTGTTGCCCCTTCAGCAATCGCCAGCTCAAAATCGTCGGTCATGCCCATGGACAACTGAGACAGGCGCACATCGGGCACGGCCGTTTCCAGCCAATGTGCCAATTCACGTGTTCGCCGGAAAACCGCCCGAATTTCGTCTTGTGGCGCGTGCCAGGGGGCCATCGTCATCAGGCCAACCACTTGCAAGCCCGGCATCTGCCGCACAGAGTCAACGACTGTACGCATTTCCGCCCGCTGTGTCTCGCTTTCTTCCCAATTACTCATCTGAAAGCCCGACTTGGTGGCTTCACCCGACACGTTCACTTCTAAATAAACAGGCAAGGTACGGCCGTTTTCCTGACATTGCGCCGAAAGACGGCGGGCAATTTTCAGCCTGTCCAAAGCATGAAATGTATCCGCAAAATCTGCGACATACCGGCTTTGACGGCTTTGTAATGCGCCGATGAAATGCCACGTGATGCCATTGTCTTTGCCTAATATACGGGAAACGGCCGTTTTCTTTTCAACAAGCTCATTCGTCCGGTTCTCACCAAAGTGACGCAAACCAGCTTCATAAGCCGCCAACACCACATCAACCGGCCACGTTTTGGTAACAGCCACCAGCGTAATCTCATCCGGGTCACGTCCGGCATTCCGGGCAGCTTGTGCAATACGTTCCTTAACGGCCGTTACATTTGCCAAAATATCTACCATCATCTATCCCTCCCTCATCCCAGTAACCCGAAGTCCGTATACCGTTTTCCGACAAAGTTGCCAGAGGTAGAGCACACGGATTACGGATTACGGATCACTGAATACGGATACTCGTCCCAGTAACTACCTGTCAAGTCCTGAAATATGTTGTCACATATACAACAACTAC
>CAZRIB010000538.1:0-2748 GCA_964600035.1 uncultured Ardenticatenaceae bacterium
GCCGGATGGCGTCTGGAACGATGAGCGGGTGATTATTTTCACCGAATTTACCAGACCAAATTTGACAAATCTAAGGGTAAACTAACCTAAGGGTAAACTAAGGGAAAAAGACAAATGGATTCAACTGACCAGCTTTTGAGAAAAATTGAAAACAATACGGATTACCGCTTCCCGCGGCAGGAATTAGAGTCTCTCATCGCGCACCCTGAGAAAAGTATACCTGCATCGCTTCAACTACTGGAAGATGTCATTGAGCATTTCGACGTCTACTACGAAAACGATGACTTCATCGGGCATCTGTACGCCTTCTTTTTACTCGCCCAATTCCGTGAAACGCGCGCTTACCCCCTCATCACCCAATTCTTCTTGCAGTATGGCGACCGTGCCGAAGAAATGTGTGGCGATTTTGTGACCGAAGATTTACCCCGTGCGTTGGCCTCTGTATTTGATGGTGACCTGACTCCCATCAAGCGCCTCATTGAAAACAAGAATGTCAACGAATGGGTTAGAGGATCGGCCATCCAAAGCCTGACCATCCTGGCGCTGCACGACATCGTGCCGCATGATGAAGTAATTGGCTATTTCCGGGAACTGTTTACCCACAAATTGGTGCACGAATATACGGAAGTATGGGACAGTCTGGTTGTGGAAGCCGTGCATTTCTGTCCTGAAGCGTTGCAAAATGAGATTAGACAGGCGTTTGAAAGCGGGCTGGTTGATGAATTTGTTATCGACCCATCGGCCATAGACGCGGCCCTTGCGAAATCCGAAGAAGCGCGTTACGCTCAACTCCGCAGCGACACACACTATACATTAATTGCCGACACAATTGCCGAAATGGAGTGGTGGGCAACATTTCGAGCGCCAAACTCCCAACAGCCTGTCAGGAGCAATCCACAGCCTTTGTTTTCACGGCCGTTTACCCTCCCATCTGCATCAAAACCTAAAATCGGCCGCAATGACCCCTGTCATTGTGGCAGTGGCAAAAAGTACAAAAAGTGCTGTTGGCCCAATTAACGCCCAGGTGAACCTATGTCCATTGCCAAACACCACGCCGAATGGCTCTCACTCATGGAAATTTCCGGCCCGTTCCTCAGCATGCCGGTGCTGCTGGACGCTCATCGTCAATGCCCACATAGTCGAGGTTGACATCCTGAATAAGCAGGGAGATTTCTTCGCCGGTGGTTTCGTCAACGGCCGTCACAAACATCCCCGGCACCAAATCGGTGTGGAACAGGTTTTGCGAAATCCAGCCGTTGCCATGTGGGCCTACAGGGCCGGTAACCGGGCCAAAGAGGGCGTGGCCGCCTTCATAATCATAAATGGTGTAGGTTACCTGCCCGTCCGGCGTAAAGCCGCTTATGCTGATCCAGTTGTGTTCGCAGCTGACTTCCAGGCGCGGATTGGAGACGTCCCACCAGATTTGGGTGCTGTCGCCGTCGTCGTCTGATTGGGACACATCGCCGCGCGTGCCGGGAACGATGTCATAGGTGTCTTGTTCATCGTCCTGCTGGCCGGGATTGGCGAAGTCGGCCAGCCAGTTGCCGGTCGGATCGGCCATGACGTGGCGGTTGGCGCAGCCCCATTCGTCACAAATCCAGGCATCTACCTGGGTGTCGGGTACGGCCGTGCCCGCTACCGTGTCCACATCCTCATTGACATCGGTAATACCCAAATCAATCACCGTATGGGTCTTGGTTGTTACGCCGTCGCTCAAGGTGACAATATGCCCCGGTGCGATGAAGTAGACGTAATTGAAATTAAACCGGACATTGGTCTGGTTGGGATCCCAGTCAGCCACAACGACCGTTTGGGTGTCCGTGTAGTCGGGGTTTTGCGGCGTGACGGGGTCGTCAATCGTCATTGTCACGTCGGCGCCCAACGGCCATTCCCATCCCTCCACCTGAACATCGAAGAGATAAACGGCAAAGTTGGGGTTGGGGACATTGAAGCCAACATTGGTGTTATCGCCATCGTTATCCCACTCGCCGGAATCCACCCAGGAACCGGGCTGGATGTCGGCGGTTTGCTTTTCGCCCGGCTCGTCGCCCGGCGTGGTACTAACCTAATGAAGTGTTGGCACTGGTCAAACGCGGCCTCCTGTACAACTGGTTTCGCTCCACGGCCGTATACTCATGTTACCGGGAGGTGATTGTGTACGGCCGTTTATCGGCATCGCTGTGCCGGTTCAAACCATTGGGCCAAACCAGATTGCAAATTAGTAGCGGCTTCTGTGGGCACCATTTCCCTGGCTAATACGCCCAGCGCGCCATCTTGCATGAGTGTATAGCCGGAAGGAATTTTGGCGGTAAGTGCTTGCCATGCCAGCCGGATGTCTTGCCCCCGGCCCTCGTTAAGGGCAAGGAAGGCGCGGGCGTGCGGGTTGTTGATTTGGGGTGTTTGTTTGTGCATAGGGAAAAAGCCAGGCAGTTCGTTGCTCATTAATGTGGCTGCTTCCGGGGTGGTTAGCCAGGCGAGGAAAGTGCGGGCGGCTTCTTTGTGTGGTGAGGCAGCATTGAGGCCGATGGCTGCGTCGGGATGGAAGGTGATGTAGCCGGGCTGCCCGGCTGGCGGTGGCGTGGCAAAGACAGACCAGTTGAAGTCTGTCACGGCCGTTTCCAGGTAGGGGATGTCCCACGAGCCGCCAAAACGCATGGCCGCTTTTCCGTCTGTAAACAAGTTCAGGCTTTGCCCGTAGGTCAGTTCGGCATGGTTAGGCGGGAAGTAGGGGGCAAGGTCAGCAACGGC
>CAZRIB010000539.1:0-2745 GCA_964600035.1 uncultured Ardenticatenaceae bacterium
GATGCTTAAAAACTGGAGATTGGAGATTAGAGATTTGTTACCTCATGTTCTCCTGTTTCTTGACTGCCAATCCGGTTAAGCTGTCAATTATTAATCATCTCAACAGCCACAATGCGGTCGTGGCCTGCATAGTCCTGAATTAAAGAAATAGATGCGTTTGGAAAGATGGATTGGGCGAGGCGGGTTGCTGCGCTCCCTTGCTGCCAGCCAATTTCCAGAAAAATGGCGCTGACGGGTTTGAGTTTGTCTACAGCTTGCTTGAGCAGTTGTTGAATGAGCGCCAGGCCATCTTGCCCGCCGCGCAGCGCAATGGCTGGCTCGAACCATTTTACCCCATCATCTAACTCCGTCCACTCTGCGTCTGAGATGTAGGGTAGATTGGCCGTTAGCAGGTCGATAGGCTGGGTGACGGGTTCGAGCAGGCTGCCATGATGGAAGTGGATGCGGCCCGGGGCCAGACGCAGGGCATTTTGGCGGGCAATTTGGAGGGCGGGTTGGGAGATGTCTACGGCCGTTACCTGTGCCTGCGGTAAGTGCCGTGCCAGTACAATGGGGATGCACCCACTGCCTGTGCCCACGTCTACAATATGGCGGGCGTGGTGGGCGGCTGCCCAGCGCAAGGCCATTTCCACCAACTGCTCTGTTTCTGGACGGGGAATGAGGACGGCTGGCGAGACAAGGAAATCCAGACCATAGAAAGGGGCGTGGCCGGTAATGTAGGGGATTGGCTCTTTTTGTTGGGCGCGCTGGAGCATCTGCTGGTATTGGCGGTGCTGCTCGTCTGTTAAGGGGGTGTCGTCGTGGGCAATGAGCCATGTGTGGGGCTTTTGCAGGATGTGTTCCAGCAGCAGCCGGGCATCCAGTGCCGGGGTAGGAGATGTGGTGTTGAGTTGGAGACGGCCGTAAGCCAATGCTTCTGCAATTGTCATCATTTTTCTGCTAATCGACTGCCCCGTCCCTGCGAATAAACCCGCGTTCCAACAGCAGGTCTATGATGCGGCGGGCATTTTCTTCGGCGGAGTGCATGGTTGTATCGACAACCAACTCCGGGTTTTGTGGGGGTTCGTAAGGGTCATCTATGCCGGTGAATCCCTGAATTTCGCCGCTGCGAGCGCGGGCGTACAGCCCTTTTGTGTCGCGGCTTTCACAAATTTCCAGAGGCGTGTCTACGTATACTTCAATGTAGTGGTCTGTGCCAATGTTATTCCGTACTTCGTTGCGGGTGGCCCGGTAGGGGCTGACGGCCGCCGCCACCACAACGCCGCCATGCCGGACAATTTCGGCGGCCACGTATCCCATGCGGCGTACATGGGCGTCACGGTCTTCTTTGCTGTAGCCCAGGCCTTCGGAAAAATTTGTGCGTACGACATCGCCATCCAGTAAGGTAACTTGACGGCCGTGTTCTTGTAGCAGGTTGGTGAGAACGGCGGCAGTTGTGGATTTACCGGCGTTGTGCAGGCCGGTAAACCAGATGCAGATGCCTTGCCGGTGGCGGGGCGGGTAAGTTTCGGACAAGATGTCGGCGACTTGGGGGCGGGTGAACCAGGTAGGGAGTTTTTTGCCTTTGTGCAGGTATTCTTCGCGTACTTGTGTGCCGGAAATAACGGCCGTTTTCGCCCCATTGGTTACCTTTGTAACTTCTTCATATCGTTCTTCTTCTGGCAGGTAAACCAGCATGCGGAACGGGATGACCTTCACCCCCAACTCACTGCTGTGGGCTTCCACCAATTCCTGTGCGTCATACGGGCCATAAAACGGGTTCCCCTGCGAATCTTTTCCGGGGCCGGCATGGTCGCGGCCAACAATCAGGTGGTTTGCGCCATAGTTGCGCCGGATGATGGCATGCCAGAGGGCTTCACGTGGGCCTGCCATGTGCATGGCCAGCGGCAGCAGCGACAGCAGAATGCGGTCTGGGTCGTAATGGTTTTTGGCAAGAGCCTTGTAGGTGCGTACCCGTGTGAAATAATCGACATCGCCGGGTTTGGTCATGCCGACGACGGGGTGCAGCAGTAGGACGCCGTCTGTTTCGGTGATGGCGCGTTTGGTGAGTTCCTCGTGGACGCGGTGCATGGGGTTGCGGGTTTGGAAAGCGACGACGTTTTGGTGGCCGAACTGTGCCAGCCGGGCACGGGTTTCGGCGGGTGTCAGGCGTAAATCCTTGAAGTCGTAATGGCGGGGAAGCTGCAAGACGCGAAGCTGCCCGGAGAGGTTGACGTTTCCCCACCGGTGCATTTCGGCAACCAGGGGGTGGCGTACATCTTCAGAGCCGTAGACTTTTACGGCCGTTTCTGCCAAATTCCATTCATACATTTCCTCAACAGTCATCACAGCCAGCAGCTCATTTTGAGGGTCGCGCAGGGCAACTTCTTGACCCAGTTTAATGCCCGCTGTATCCGTTACAGACAACGTCACCGGAATGGGGAACAGGCAGCCATTTTCCAGACGCATTTCATCCAGCACACATTGAAAGTCGCGCTGCCCCATGAACCTGTCCAAAGGCGAAAACGCCCCAACAGCTAACAGTTCCAAATCACACACTTGCCGGTCTGTAAGCCGGATGGAAGGCAGACGGTTGGCATAAGTTGTCAGCTCCACCAGGGCGCTGCGCGGGACAAGCAGGTTTACCAGTTTGCCACCATACGGTTCTATAAGTGTTGCCGGGGATTTTTGAATGGAAACAGACACGGGAACTCCCTCCTGTGAAAAATAGTTAATGGGTGATGATAAAAGCTGACAGGCTGAAAT
>CAZRIB010000540.1:0-2733 GCA_964600035.1 uncultured Ardenticatenaceae bacterium
TGTCAGATTTCTGTTTTGTGGACTCGCCGAGTAGTTGCTGTTATTTTAACCGGGCGATGGGGGTGATGCCACCTGTGACTTTGTCGCCAATTTGTACCAGCAGCGTGGCATTGGGGGGCAGAAACAGGTCTAGCCGGGAGCCGAATTTGATGAGGCCGAAACGTTGGCCGGTGTGGATGGTGTCGCCGGGTTTGGCGTGGTTGACACAGCGCCGGGCAAGGATGCCGGCGATTTGTTTAAGGAGAACACGGCCGTATCCCGACTCAATCACCATCGCAATATATTCATTGACATCTGAGGCCTCTGGTTTGAACGCCTGCAAAAATTGGCCGGGCACATGCTTTACCAGCGTTACTTTGCCGCCAATGGGTGCGCGCTGAACATGCACATTGGTGACAGACAGAAACATGCTGATGCGGACAACATCTGCTTGCAAGTATTGGCTCTCATGTTCTTGCTGGATGACCACAATTTCGCCATCACCGGGGGCAACAACCAGTCCCGGTTCATTGGGGGTGGGGCGGTTGGGGTCGCGGAAGAAGTAGAGAATGAGCAGCCAAAGTGCCCCGGCTATGACCAAAAAAAGTCCGGCGGCAAGGTTGGTATAGCGATACCAGAAGTAAACGGCCGTTCCCAGCAAGAGGGTTGCAAAAGCCATGGTGGGGCCGCCGCCATAGGCAAAAGGCCATTTTTTATCTTTGCTAAAGGTTTCCAGACTCATGGTTGTGTTTTGGATGGGTTACAGTTGCAGGCTGTCCAGCGTGCGTTTGGTGAGAACGGCAGCCATTTCAGCGCGGTAGCTGGCACTGCCCCGAAAGTCGCCGGGATGGGTGGCGGCATCTTTGGCGGCTTGGACGGCCTGGGCTGTGGTTGGGGCTTGTTCGGCGGCTGTCAGGCGAAACGGCCGTTCGCCAATGCCCGTTGCGGCCAGACGAATACGGCCGTTTTGTGGCTGCCAGCCGGTAATAGACACAATGGGGTCATCGGCGGGCGTGCGTGCTACCCGATGGCTGTCGCCATCGCCTTGCTGCCAGGGAATGTAAACGGCCGTTATCAAGCCAGCCGGTTTTGTCTCTGCCGCCAGAAACGCCACTATCGAAAAAGTCGCATCGGGGTACATTTCCACTGACGCTTCCAGGACAAGCAGGGCGGCAAGCAGCTCGCTGTCTGCCAGGCGGGAGGCAATGCAGCCGCCGAGTGTGGCCGCGTTGCGGTAGGTGTTTGGGCCTGCCTGCCGAATGGCACGGCGCAGCAGGGAGGAGGGGTCACCGGAACGGCCGTTTGCTACCAAAAAGGCATCCAGTTCGGCCAATGTTGCCGTTGCCCCAACCACCAGCACATCTTCAGAAAAACCAATCTGGTTTAGCCCCAAATCTTGCAAATCAACAACAGAAACGGCCGTGCCATTGGCAAGCAATTTTGTGCCGCCAGCCAACGGCGCGGTATCAGGCTTTTTCAGCAGGTCAACGGCTTCATCTAATGTTGTGGGACGTGTGTAAGCTCTGGGTTTTTGTGGCATTTGTTGCTCCTGTAAGGAATTGAGTAATGAGCAAAGATTAAAGCGAGAGGCAAATTTCAGGTCATGTTACTGCACACCAGCCTCATTAAATCTAGCAATCATTCGTTCAATAATCATCTGTCGATTATGTTATAATGTGCGCAGTTCCCTTCTATTTTACCCGTAATTTATGATATAGAGAAAATGACTCCAACATGGCGACAACACATATAAAGCTTGAAATGCCCACAAAACGGAAGTGGCTGCTGTTGGGTATTGTCGTTGCTTCGTTGGCAGTGATGGCCCTTTATACGGTGACAGATGCTGCTCATCTGGCTTCGTCGCAGGTGCTGAATGGCGCAGATTGGATGGGGTACGCCCTTTGCCACCGGATAACAGAGCGTTCGTTTGCCATTTACGGCCGTCAACTACCTTTGTGCGCACGCTGTACAGGCATGTACTTAGGCGTGTTTGTCACAGCAGTGGTATTGTGGTTAACGGGCAAGCTCCGCCATGCCGACTTGCCCCCGCTGCCTGTTTTGCTGGTGTTGATGGGATTCATCGGCATCATGGGGGTCGATGGCATCAACTCCTACTCGCACTTTTTCCCTCAACTGCCTCATTTGTATGAACCGCGCAACTGGCTGCGTTTGCTAACCGGCATGGGAACCGGGTTGGCAATGGGGATCATGGTTGCACCGGCGCTGGCCCAAACGTTGTGGGCTGTGCCTCGTTACCAGCCGGTTGTGGAGACGTGGCCTGAATTTTTACGTTTGGTGGCGGCGGGGGGAACGGCCGTTGTCCTTGTGTTGAGCAACCAGCCCACCCTGTTGTACGTACTGGCTTTAGCCAGCGTGGCCGGGCAGCTGCTGGTTGTGGCGGCACTGAATGTCGTTGTTTTTCTCATGATATTACGACGTGATGGCCGCGCAGTAAGATGGCGAGAAACGGCCGTGCCGCTTCTGATTGGGCTGGCACTGGCTGTCATAGAACTCAGCCTTATCAGCCTGTTTCGCTTTAATCTTACCGGCGGCATCATGGCGGGATTTCCGGGTTTATAACCGGTACACGTAACCCGAAGACAGTACACCGTTTTTCGACAAAATTACCAGAGGCAGCACACACGGAAAACGGGTACCAGGCTGTAAGTTAAAGCAAGCCGCAGAAAATCACTCGCGGTCTACAAGCCATTGGAGGTAACATGTTCGAAGCACTAGGCGGATTAGGAGCAGCCT
>CAZRIB010000541.1:0-2727 GCA_964600035.1 uncultured Ardenticatenaceae bacterium
GCTTTGGCTTTTGTTGCCTGCGGTGTCTACGGCCGTTACCCGAAAGGCATAACACCCCGGTTCAGCAGCAGGCCATTGGGCAATATATGGGGGATTGGGACGCACGGCAAAGGGCAGTCCGGCATCATCCACAAAAAATTGAACACGCGCAATGCCTAAATTGTCGGAAGCATCGGCCTGCACCACCACAATGCCAGCCGCCGTTTGGAACTGTTGATTAGGCCGGGGCGCGATGATTGTTACCTCCGGCGGGTTGTTGTCAACCGTCACGGGGATAGTTGTTTCCCGAAAAGAGCCGTCTTCGTATACGGCCGTTAACAGCAGCGTATATAACCCATCCAGACCCGTTGTGTCCCAAACCGCCAACTCCTCTGCATCCCTGGGCTGGGTTACGCCATCAACAATGGAAATCAAATCATTGGGAGCGAGACCTTCAAAATATGTAAGCCGGTAAAAAGCCACATCATCACCCAAAACCGTGCCCACAACTGGCACACGGCCGTTTACCACAGCAAACGGCTCCGGCGAAAGAATAGCCAAATCGGCCGTTGGCGCATATTCCGGCAATGTATCAAAATCAGTCGGCGGAACAGGTTCGCCATTCGCCTGCGCCCAAGCCTGTGCAGCCTCCGGGTACACCCGAAAAACCCGAACCTCCACCAGCTCCGGCGGTGTGTACACCGTTGCCAACCGTCCCGTTTCCCGATTCACTGCAAACTCCTGAAAAATGGTGTCTTCGGTGGTTGGCTGTGTGCCCGGCACAAAATATTCAGATACAGTGGGGCACTGCGGCGTAGGCAGCAAACCAGACACATCACACACAGCCATTTCCAGCAGGCCGGACGGCTTTTGCCAGACGGCAGCAGGCTCATTTTGCACAGCCCACGCCATAAGCGCATGCCAGATGGGGGCCGCTCCTGTTATGCCGGTCACGCCATCCATTGGCCGGTTATCGGCATTACCCACCCACACCCCGGTTACCAACTGCGGTGTGTAACCAATTGTCCACGCATCCCGAAAGTCATTTGTCGTGCCTGTTACCACAGCGGCTGGCCGGTTGTCGGGCAGTTCCAAAATGTTGGGGCAGCCAAAGGCCGGGCAGCGTGCGCTGCGGTCGGAGAGGATGTCGTTCATCAAAAATGCCAGTTGGGGGTTGAGAATGTCGCGTTTTTCCGGGGTGTCGTGCTGGTAAACGGCCGTGCCCGTTTCATCCTCAATGCGCACAATCAGCACCGGGTCAAGCGTGCGGTAACCTTCCCGCAGCAGTGCGGCGGGACGTGCCTGCCCGACCATCTCCCCCATGTTGTCCATCACAGCAAAAGCGTAGACCATATCCAGCAGCTTCACTTCGCCGCCGCCCAATGTCAATGTCACGTCGTACTGCCCTGTGCCCGTCTCCATTGTAGTAATGCCCAGCGTGTGGGCTGTTTGCAGTGCCCGGTCAGCGCCTACCCAACTGGTAACTTGCACGGCTGGCACATTGTAACCGCTGCCCAATGCCTGACGCAGCAGCATGGGGCCGTGATATTGGCCGTCCAGATTTTGGGGGACAAAAGGTGTGGTGCTTGCCGGTGTAGTGAAGTTGGTTTCAACGTCTAGCAGCATGGTAGCGGCCGTATAGCCCTGGCTGAGTGCTGTTAAATAGACAAATGGCTGAAAGGCTGTGCCGGGCTGGCGTAAGCCATCGGCGGCCATGTTTAATGCCCCGGCATGGGTTTGGTCCCAAAAATCAAGTGAGCCGACAAGGGCTTTTATCTGGCCGGTGGTGGGGTCTAGCATGATAACGGCCGTATTGTCTACATCTAAATCCCTCCCCACATATTCGCCATCCAAAGCAGGCAAAAAAGGCAGCGCCTGACATGCGGCCTGTTCATCTACCGGCAGCAGCGCCCCCACTGTTCCGGCAAGCTGGTTCAAATGGGCACGTGCCACACATTCCGCCTGCTGCTGCATCGTCAGGTCCAGGGTTGTGTAGACTTTCAGGCCGCCAGCCAGTACTTTTTGCGGACCAAAACGGGTGATAAGCTCGCGCTGTACCATGCGGGCAAAGTGGGGTGCGATGATTTCTGTGCGCTGGGGTAGGCCTGGGGCTAGCTGTAAGGGAGTGTTTTTGGCGGTTACGGCCGTTTCCCGGGTGATATACCCCTCACGCACCATCAAATCCAGCACAAGTGCCTGCCTTCGTTTTGCCCCGGCAAAATCATCAAACGGGTTTACCGCCGGGTTCTGAGGAATACCGGCCAGCATTGCCGATTCCGGCAGGGTAAGCAAAGAAGCCGGTTTGCCAAAATAAATTTGGGCGGCGGCTTCCAGTCCAAAAGCCAGCGAGCCGTAATAGTTGGTGTTGAGATACCAGGTCAAAATTTCTTCTTTTGTGTAGGTTGTGGTTAGCTCCAGGGTCAAAATGGTTTCCTGAAGGGCTTGCTGCCATTGGGCAAGGGTTGTCTGGTCAGAGGATGGCAGAATAAGGTTGTTACGGATGGTCTGCCGGGGAATGGCGCGTGAGGTGTTTGACTGCAAACGGCCGTTTCTCCACAATGCCGCGCCGTCTTCCTGCCAAAAATCAGCATCTTCTACGGCAACAGTTGCGGCCACCAAAAATGGCGGAATTTGCTCCCAGGTCAGCCAGGTGTACTGTCCGGCCATGGGGTCTGTTATTTCATAAATGAGGACTGGTTCCCGCCTGCCCTGGCTGTCTGCCGGGCCGATGGCGTAAATTTGGGTGGG
>CAZRIB010000542.1:0-2725 GCA_964600035.1 uncultured Ardenticatenaceae bacterium
TGGCAGGGTGGTTGCCAAATTCACAACGCCGTTCATCAACATGAGGGCAAAAAAGCTGACCTGGAAATCAAAGGCGTGCATGACAAACCAATATTTGACGGTCTCCAGCAGCCAAACAACGATGCTGGTGAAAAATATCATCAGTACATTGCGAAAACTGCGCAGCGAATGCAGACCATCCAGAAATTTGTGCAGGAAGGTGAGTAACGGCCGTGCCACTTTTTCCGGCAGCAAATGACCGCTCACCCACTCTGCCAGCGCCATAAAGCGGGCTGGCATGGCTGCCAATGCAAAAAACACAACCAACGCTGCAAAAAATGCCACGCTGGCAAACACAACAATTGAGCGAATACCTTCATTGGGAATGGGCGCCAGCGGCAGGGCGGCAAACACAAAAACCAGCATCACCAGCCCGTCAAAAACGCGCTCCACCACCACTGTCGCCAGACTGGCGCTCATGGAAACGCCTTCTCGCTGGCGCAAGACATAAGCCCGCAGCACTTCCCCCACCCGAAACGGGTAGATGTTGTTGCCCATGTAGCCAATGACGACAACGGGGAATAACCGGCTGACTGGAATGGTTTTTAACGGCCGTAACATATAATCCCAACGCCAGGTACGCGCCCAAACAGCCAAAAAGTAAGCCACAATACCAGGCAGAAGCCACCAATAATTGGCACTGCCCATACTTTGCCACACATGCTGCAAATCCAGTCCTTGCAGCGCCCACCATAAAAAAACGGCGCTAACGATCACGCCGAGAAAGAAAAGCCATCGTTTCAAAATAATTTTCCCGCAAGTTAAAAATTTAATTGGTCAGCCAGCAAGCTGTTTTTCCACTTCAGAGGCGCAATTGTATCATGCCCGATGGTTCTGACACGCTGACTAACGGTCTACGGCCGTTCTACGATTCACGTCCAGCTTGCTTTAACTCCCTGCCAATTCACGTTTAATCACGCGCCCTAATCTGGCAACGGCCGTTTCAATTTGCGCTTCTGTGCTGGTTGTAAAATTCAGCCGCAAGCAATTCATCGCCTGCTTGCCATCCACTGCAAACGCATAGCCGGGAATATACGCAACTTTTTCTTGAGAAACGGCCGTTTCCAACATCGCCTTCGTGTTCACCTTTTCCGGCAGCTCCACCCACACAAACATCCCGGCAGACGGCCGTGACCAGCGTGCCTCCTCAGGAAAATGGTCGGCCAGCGCCGCCAGCATCACATCCCGGCGGCGGCGATAAACCGCCCGCAGCCTTTCCAGCCGGTTTGGCATCTCGCCACTTTCCAGGTAAGCCGCCGCCAGCCGCTGCATCAACTGCGACGACTCCAAATCAATCGACTCCTTGACAACTGTAAGCACATTCACCAGCGTCGGCGGCACAACCAGCCAGCCCAGCCGCAAAGCCGGAGCTAAAATTTTGGAAAATGACCCCACATAAAAAACCCACTGGTCATCCAGGGCGCGAATGGGCGGCAGCATCACTTCGTCATAATGCAGCAAGCCATATGGATCATCCTCCACAAGGGGCAGGCCATAATGGCGGGCAATGGCAGCCAGCCGCTCCCGCTTTTCTGCAGACAGGCTTACGCCCAATGGGTTATGGCCATCGGTAACGGTGTACAGATAAGCCGGTTTATGGCCTGCTTGCAGCATACGTTCCACAGCGTCCACATCCATGCCATCCTGCGTGTCTACCGGAATGGGTAAAATGCGCGGGGAGTAAGGCTGAACGACAAGTTGTGCGCCGGTGTAGGTAATTTCTTCCAGCATCACCTCACGCCCTGGCTCCATCAATATGCGGGCGATGATGTCTAGTCCCTGCTGCGCGCCGGTAGTCAGGTAAATTTGTTCGGGGGAAACGGTCACGCCGCGCATGGCCATCAGAGTGGTTATGTGGTCAAGTAACGGCCGTACCGGAGGCCCATACTGCAAGGCGCGGGGATCTGCCAGCAAGACCTTTGCCGCCAATTCAGACAATTCTTCAACAGGAAACAGCTCCACAGCAGGCAGCCCGCCAGCCAGCGAAAGCACACCCGGCCGGGCAATCACCTGTATCATCTCTCGCATTACAGAGCGGCGCATGGTCTTTGTCCATTCTGCCAGATGTAAATAGTCAGGAATCAGGGTCATATTTCATTACCTTCGTTCAGATTGCACAATGGAAAAGTGTGGCGATAACCGGGTAATAAGGAACAGGGCAAGCGACGACTTGCAACCTGCCCCTTGCCGCCTGCTCAATCTGCCATTTACAGAGAAACGGCCGTTGTTGCCTTAATTTCACTCAAAACCAGACTTGTTCGCACTTTATCCATACCCGGCACAGGCGTTAACGTATGCAAAATAAACTGCTCCAGATGTTTACGGTTACGTACCACAATCTTGAGCAAATAATCGTACTCACCCGTTATGTGATGGCATTCCAGCACTTCCGGCATTGTTTGCACCGCCTTCTTGAAACCCAACACCGCCGCCGGGTCATGGCGCTGGAGCGTCACCTGCACAAAACAGAGCATGTCATACCCAACCAACTCTTTATCTACCAGGGCAACATACCCGCGAATCACACCTAATTCTTCCAATTTCTTCAGGCGTTTTTGCAGCCCCGGCGCAGAAAGGTCTACCCGCCGGGCTAATTCCGCATTGGTCAACCGGGCATCCATTTGCAATTGGCGCAAAATCATCAAATCTTTTTCGTCTAGTTCGTCCAGCATTATCTTCACTCAAC
>CAZRIB010000543.1:0-2723 GCA_964600035.1 uncultured Ardenticatenaceae bacterium
ACAATGCCCTTTGACTAAAAATACGGCCAGATAACCGGCAAAAAGAGCACAATCAACACCAAAATCAACAACGTCAGCGGCAGCCCCACTTTGGCAAAATCAAAAAAGCGATAGCCACCCGGCCCATACACCAAAATACAGGCCTGGTGACCAATAGGCGTTACAAAGGAATTAGAAGCCGCAATCGCCACTGCCATTGCAAAGGCGTATGGCGAAATGCCCATGCCCGCCGCAGATTCAATGGCAATGGGTGCAGCCAAAACGGCCGCCGCCGCATTGGACATGAACGCCGTCAGGATTGTTGTGAGCACAAACAGGCCAACCATAACGGCCGTTGGCCCACTGCCCCCAACCAGCCGCAGCATCTCATCGGCCAAAAATTGCGCCGTACCTGTTTTTTCCATGGCAATACCCATGGGCAGCATACCGGCAATCAAAAAGACCGACTTCCACTCAATGGCGTTGTAAGCCTCATCCATATTCAGGCAGCCGGTCAAAATAGAAAGCACAGCCCCCAATACGGCCGCTTCCGAAATATGCAGCCAGCCCAACCCCACCAGTGTAATCATCGACACAAAAATCACCAGATTCAACGGCGCTTTGTGCAAACGCGGCGGCGGTGTTCCCAGTTCATGCAGCAGCAGCAAAGCGGGATCATATTGCAAGGCATTGAGTCGTTCATGCCGCCCCAGCACCAGCAGTGTATCACCCAGGCGCAAGGGCGTATCGGCCAAATTTTCTGTCAATGGTTGTTCGCCGCGCCACATCGCCAGCACGGTCAGCCCAAAACGGCCGCGAAAATCCACTTCTCGTATGGTTTTGCCGATAAAGGGGGCTTTTTGACTGATGACAATTTCGGCCAGCCCCACTTCGGATGATTGTAGATCGTCGTCTTTTAGCTGACCCGGCAGTTTTGACAATCCATTTTGGGTGAATGCTGCTTCGCTGGCGCCGTTGTTGTTGAGTAAAAGAATATCGCCGGTTTGAAAATGGGCGTTTGGCAGGATGCCGCCGAGACGTAAACGGCCGTTTCGCTGAATGCCAATCACCGTTGCTCCCAACGCTTCACCAAGCTGCGACTCCACAATCGTTTTGCCCACAACTGGCGACTCAGCCAAAACCCGCACTTTCAGCAGTTTGTCAGACAAGTGGTATTCGGCCGTTAAATCCTTCTCCTCATCATGGTGATGCGTCACCTGCTCATAACGAGGCAGTAAATGCCGTCCCCAAAACGTCATATACGTCACACTGCTGACCAAAATAATGAGACCCATCGGGGTGAAATCAAACAAACCAAATGGCTCAAAGCCAGCCTCTCCCAAAGCACTGCTCACCAGCAAATTAGGGGGCGTACCAATCAACGTGGTCACCCCACCCAGCAGCGACCCAAATGCCAGCGGAATCAGCAGGCGGGAAACAGGGATGTGGGCTTTGCGTCCCAATTTGCTCACAACGGGCAGCAAAACGGCCGCCGCCCCAATATTATTCATAAACGCCGACATCCCCCCCACGACCATCATGATGGCAAAAACCATGCGCCGCTCGCTTGTGCCTGCCAGCCGTCCCACATATTCGCCCAAAAAGTCGGCGATGCCGGTGTGGGTTAAACTGGCGCTGACAATGTAAATGGCCCACACCGTCACCACCGCCGGACTGGCAAAGCCGGAAAAAGCCTCTTCTGTGGTCAGCAGGCCGCTTAGCAGCAAGGCCAACAGCACCATCAGGGCAATCACATCAACCCGGATTTTTTCGGAAGCAAATAACACAATGGCAATTGCCAATATCGTCAGTACCAGACCAATTTCAAATGTCACGCTGTGCTCCATTTTTTAGCTGGTCAGCAGATTGGCTAACAAGCTGAAACGCTGAATTGCCAATTATTCCTGACTGTAGAACAAAATCAGGTCAACTGTTTGCTGAATGCCGCTGTCTAGTGAGGAGATAAATGACGCGGGCAAGGCAGAAACGGCCGTTGGCGGCATCGCCAGCACCATTTCCGGGGTAATTAAATCAACCATTTCCGGTGCGCCGCTTAACACCGTGCGAATAATGGTCGGGGTCAGGTCGGCGGTTGTTTCGATGGTGTACCCGGCATAACTGGCCTGTGCTTTCCAACTGGATGGCAGAGGGATGGGGTCTGGGGCTGTGCCGTTGACCGCGTGGAGTACGGCCGTTAACTGTGCCAGCACGCCCCCATCAAACTGGTCTGGCGACGTTGTAACGGCCGTTTCCAGCACAGGCGGCGGCAAAATACGCCACAATTCCGGCGGCATGTCGGGCAATAGGGCTGGTTTTTCAGCCAAAACGGCCGTCATCATCTCCGGCGTCAAGTCCTGGGTTGTCACGGCCGTATAGCCCAATGCGGCCAATTCATTTTGCCAACTTTCCGGCAGGGGTACGGGGTCTGGCAGGCGAACGGCCGTTTCTGGCGTGGCCACAGGTACTTCTGTGGGCACAGGTGTTTCTGTGTCCACAGGTGTTTCTGTTGGGGTGGGCGTGGGCGCAGCAGATGTTACAGCAGGTGGTTGTGTGGAAACGGCCGTTGGCGGCACACTTTCCACCGTTTCGGCATCCTCAGTTGCAGCAGGCAGCAAGGCAGACTCATCCTCCGGCGCAGCAGCCTGCTCCAGCTCCGAAAACAGCAGCCAGCCAACAAACGCCACCACCAACGCCAGCAGCAACAGCACCCCCCGCCTTTGCCACATTCCCGAACGCTGCCACCA
>CAZRIB010000544.1:0-2719 GCA_964600035.1 uncultured Ardenticatenaceae bacterium
CCCTCAAGGAGTTTGTCCCACTGCATTTTGAAGATGGGTTTTTGCCGGTCGGTTTTAACGGTGCGTCCGGCTTTTTTGTCTTCAATGGCCTGATGGTAGATGGAAATGGTGCGCAGGGCAGTGGCTGAAATTTCAAAATTAACGGCCGTTTCTCGTGCCTTTTCTCGTAATTGAGCCGCCAGTGCTTCGTCTACCAACAACTGCTCCATAATTTCTGCCAGGGCTTCCGGCGAATTGGGGCAAAGCAGGCCGTTTTTGTCATGCTGAACAATGTCGGATGTGCCGGTTGCGTCAACGGCCGTTACCGGCAAACCAGCCGCCATCGCCTCCATTGTCACCAACCCCTGTGTCTCTGTGACCGAAGCAAACGCAAAAAGATCGGCGGCCTTCAGGTAAGCAGGGATTTGTTCGTAGGGCACACGGCCAAGAAAAACAACGGCATCTTGAATGTTGAGCGACTGGCACAATTTTTGGAGTGATTTTTGTTCGGGGCCATCGCCAATCAAGACCAACAAAGTCTCTGGCACGCGAGCATGGGCTTGGGCAAATGCCCGGATGAGGGTGGCAAAATTTTTCTCTTCTACCAGCCGCCCCACAGAGATAATGACTTTGGTTTGGGGCGACCACCCGCGTGACTGCCGAATGTGTGTGCCGTCTGCAAGCTGGTACGGCCGTAAATCAATCCCCGTTGGTACAACCGACACCCGTTCCACAATGCCATACGTCTCTTCCAGCAGGCGGCGAATGCTTTCGCTGGGCACAATGACGTGCTGGCACTTTTGCATATAGTCAGCAAGCAGTCGTTCCACCAGGCGCACGGCCAAATCTGTTGAGATGCCCATGTACTGTGCATATTCCTGATAGCGTGTGTGATGGGTAAAGACCAGCGGCACGTTGAGCTTTTCTGCCTTGTCGCTGGCGGCCGTTCCAATTGGGGCGGGGTGGTGGGCATGGATGACATCCGGTTTGAGGATGGGCAGCACCCAGTCAATAAACGGCGACACGGGGATGGTGACCGGGTAATTGCGTATAGGCACATTGAAGGATGGGTAGCGAAAGATAAAAGGCTCTTCATCCTGGTATTTGGGTGCGTCCTGGGCAAACACAAAAACGTTGTGGCCCAAAGCGGTTTGTGCCTGCCGGAATGAGTGGACAGAGCGCACAACGCCATTGGTGACGGGCAGGTAGGTGTTGGTGAAATGGGCGATATGGAGCGGGTGCTTGGTCATGGGTTTTCCTTACGATCAGGTTGTAGATTGGTTCAATCTGCCAGATTGAACCAATCTACCGGGTTAAACAGTAACGATCTGTCACTTGTGGAATGGCGGCTGTTCACCGGCTGCTTCCCGGTAGACATGAGCGGCGTAGACAACCATGCCGGCGTTCCAGGTAAGGGGTGCTTCGGATGTGTACCAGAAGGTGGAAAGGAAACGGCCGTTCCTGTCATACACCTCATGCACCACACCGTCCCGAGCAATTACCGCATCAATGCGTTCAAGCAGCTCTTTTGCCCGTGCCAGCCGTCCCGCCCTTACCAAAGCCACCACATGCCATGCCCCCAGCCACAGCCATGCCGCGTGGGTATGGTACTCCGGAATGCCTGCCAGCCGGTTTTCAATGGCGATGACGGGTTTGGGGTAAGCCAAATGGGTCACCTGGGTAGGAACCGGGTCAGCCATGCCAAATTCATCCATCTTGTCCAAAATTTTGTTGGCTTGTTCCGGCGTGGCTAACCCCCAGGCGATGGCTAGCAAGTTGCCGCTGCTGCTCAGAAATGTGTATTCCTCACTGGTGATGAAGTAGCCCAGCTCTTCTTTCCAAAAGTGGGCCTGAATGGCTTGTGCCAGATGGTTGGCTTTTTGTTGGTAGATGGCGGCGTCTGCGGAACGGCCGTTCACCTTTGCCGCTTCAGCCATTTCATGCAGTGCCTTCCAATACAGCACATTGGTATACAAAATGCGCCCTGTGCGGCCAACACTGTCTGCCCAGTCCGTAAATGCGGCCTGATCCAGCAAGCCATCCCCGTGACTGGCGTGGTTTTCCAGCCAATGGATGGCATTTTTTAGCTGCTCCCAATGCGTCTGCAAAAATGTCTTGTCCTCAAAGCGGCGCACATATTCCAAAGCCGCTATCACCAACAGGCAGTTGCCATCCAGCGAAATGGTGTTGTGGGCGGTAATATATTTAGGGCGAATGGGCTTGAAGATGGGCTGTTCACGGCCGAAAAGCGAATACAAATACCGCTCAAGCACACTGGTGGAATGGATTTTCACCGGAAAATGCCCATCTTCTTTTTGAAAAATAAAGAAAGCATCCAGCCCGTCGCGTATGGCTTCTTGCAGGCCTAATGCAGCCAGCCCATAGCTGGCAAAGCCAAAGTCGCGTGCCCAGGGTTCGCGGAAATTGCGCACACCGGCACACAAAATGAGCTTTTCATCGCCGTTGGTTAACGGCCGTTTTTCCAATCCAGCCAGCAAATTTTCCGCCGCTATATCAATTCCTTTGCCAAAACTTTTTTCATGGTCAGGCACGACCTTCAGCGGCGTCAACAAACGCGGCTGTTTAAGCACGTTGAAGAAAAAACGCCCAACTTGCCAGCCGCCGTAAAAAACAGCACTAACGGCCGTAACCACCAAAGCCCAAACCAGACCATGACGACGACTTTTTTGAACGTTTGTGGTTTGCATAAAACGACTACTGCCTCCCGTGAAGAATAATT
>CAZRIB010000545.1:0-2714 GCA_964600035.1 uncultured Ardenticatenaceae bacterium
ATTCGTGAAATTCGTGGCGGAATCATTTCTGGCTTATGCAGGTTAGGCAGATGCGCCAGAGTAATGCCTTAGTCCATAATTCCAAAAAAAGCGGGAAAGAGCAAGCAGAGAAATTGACAAACCGACTGCCAGCCAAAGCGTATTGGTCGTGAGCCTGCCTGTCAGCCCCTCAGCAGGTACAGTGACGGCAAAGGCGATGGGCACAATAAAGGTCAGGGCAAACCGCAGCCAGCCCGGATAAATGCCAACAGGCCAGCGTCCGGCTGTGTACATGCTTTGGAAGATGACAAGAATGTTTTCTACGCGCACAAACCAGATGGAGGTGGTGGCCAGCATAAGGTAGAAGCTGTAGACGATGGCTGCGCCGCAGAAGAGGGTAAGAAGGAACACGGCCGTTTCTCCCACACCAATTCGTTCGCCCAACCGTACCAAAGCAATAGTCAGCACACCCAGCCCCAGCGCCACATCCACAAACTTCCAGATTTCCACACGCTGAACGCTTACCAAAAGTTGGGCATCTGCCGGTTTGGTGAGTACATAATCCAGCGTCCCCTTGCGCACATCTTCCATAAAACGCTGCATACTGGGGTTTATAACCAGATTAATGATGCCGCCAACCAGAATGTGAATACCCACCAGTGCCAGTAAATGGTCTGGCAGCCAGCCACCCAGTGTGTCGGTATGGTTAAACACAATAGCCAGTCCGCCCAGCGCAACCAGCAGCCCCAATACCGACTCGAATATCTGGATGAAAAAATTCGCCCGATACTCCATTTCGCTCAGTAAGCCCAGGCGAAAGTAGGTTTTGATGATGCGGAGAATGGTCACTTTTTAAGCTCCAAATGCGCTGTATTTTTTGATGCCGGCTTGCCATGTGAGGCGTACGGCCGTATACGCCAACACCAGCCACACCACCTGCACACCTAAGCCCCAAAGCACTTCCTCAATGGAAAGCCGTCCCAGTGCCATCTCTACCGGAAAAGCCAATATCCATCTGTATGGGGAAATTGCGGCCGCTGTTTGCAGCGCAGGCGGCAGCAGGTCTAAGGGTGCAATTTGTCCGGCAAAAAAGAGCTTGCCCAAAAACCACATGCGGTTAATGGCACTGATGCGCGTTGTCCAAAAGGCGGCCATCGCCACAGCCCAACCCAACAAAAACTGAATCAGAAATGCCATGAGGAGCGCAGGGATAAAGGTGATCCAGTACCAACCGGCTGGCGGAATTGTGGGTTTGAACAGGTAAATAAGGGCGGCGGCTGTTGGCCAAACTACAATGGCGGTTATGGTTTTGTAGCTCAGGTTTTCGGCAATATCGGCGTGGATGGGGTGAAACGGCCGTAACAGGCGCGGCGACAACAGTCCTTCCCGGATCACGTAATCATAATCCCACATATGCCAGGTGAAGGTCAGGTGATTGACCAGCAGGCTGGCAATGAAATATGCAGCAAAGCCCCCCACATCATACCCGCCAACTGCGCCGCCGCTGGCTTTGGCAACGTTGGTCCATACCGCCAAATAAATCACTGGCTCCAGTACCATGCCAATTAACCAGATGGCCATGGCGACGCGGTATTGCAGTTGAACGGCCGTCCACGTGCGAAAATGGGCACGGTAAATTTGCAGCAAATGGCTCATGATGGTGTCTGCTTCTTGTCGGAATTAAACAGCTGATCGATTACATCTTCAATGGGCGGGTCTTGAATGGTGAGGTCTTGAATAGGCAGGGCGTTGATCAATTTGGCAGTGATGACGGCCGTTTCTTTTTTAGGCACACGCAAAGTTGCCTGACCTTCTCGGTAGGCCACCACTTCACCAAAGGGGGACAATGCTTCTGCGCCCCGGCCACCTGTTGCCCCCGGCAGTAAATCCACCACAATGGTTTTGTGCGGCGAAAAACGGGACACCAAATGAGCCAATGGGCCGTCAAACAGGATACGGCCGTGATCAATCACAATCACCCGTTGGCAAAGTGCCTCCACATCCGCCATGTAATGACTGGTCAGCATCACCGTTGCCCCATACCGGCGGTTATACTCTCCAATAAAAGCACGAATCCGCCGCTGCGCTGTTATATCCAGACCAATCGTTGGCTCATCCAAAAACAGCACCTTTGGTCGGTGCAGCAGTGCGCCGGCAATTTCACACTTCATGCGTTCACCCAGCGACAAATTGCGAACAGGCTTCTGCAAAAGAGGCCCCAGATCAAGCAGTTCTGTCAATTCATCCAAAGTTTGTTGGTACTGTTTTTGTGGAATATCAAAGATAACCCGATTCAGCTCATAAGAATCAATTGTGGGAATATCCCAAACCAATTGATTGCGCTGTCCCATCACCAGCGTAATTTGCCGCAGAAATGCTTTGTCGCGCCGCCAGGGTGTATAGCCTAAAACGGAGACCTCCCCTTTGGAAGGATGCAGCAATCCGGTAAGCATTTTAAGCGTGGTTGTCTTGCCTGCGCCGTTCGGACCAAGAAAGCCCACAACTTCGCCTGGCTCAATGGCAAAAGTAATGCCGTCTACGGCGTGAATCTGGCGGGTCTGCCGTTTGAACAAGCTGCGCAGGGCGGCTCCCAGCCCGGCTTCTCTTTCGGAAATGGTGTAGGTTTTGTGTAATTGGGTAAGCTGGATGATGGGTTCTGGCATTGTTTAATGGGTTAAAAAGAGTAAAGATTAAAGATTAAAGAGACACCATTGGCTGCGCTGACCACCATGAAT
>CAZRIB010000546.1:0-2713 GCA_964600035.1 uncultured Ardenticatenaceae bacterium
TTGTAACTTGTAATTCGTAACTCTCAACTGGAGACACCCATGTCCCTGACAGCCCCAAAACTCGATGACCGCCATTTTCAAGACCTGGTGGACGAAGCCAAAAAACGGATTCCCCACTACACGCCTGAATGGACAGACCACAACGTCAGCGACCCCGGCGTTACCATGATTGAGCTGTTCGCCTGGATGACCGACATTTTACTGTACCGTCTAAACCGGGTTCCAGAACGGCATACCATCAAATTCATGGAAATGTTGGGCATCACCCTGAAAGAGCCAGTCCCAGCCACTGCCCCTGTCACATTCTGGCTGTCTGCCCCCCAGAAAAACCCCGTCATCATCCCCGCAGGCACAGAAGTGGCCAGCACACAGACAGAAACCACGCCATCCATCATCTTCACCACCGATGAGGAAGCACGGGTAGACGTGCCCGCATTAAATGCCATTTTGTCGCGGGTGGCCGCCGCCAAGGGCAAGCAGTACCAGACGCAAAATTTGCGGCGGGTGGCCGCCGGATTTGATGGCTTTGATGCTTTTTCCCCCACGCCGGCAGTCGATGATGCGCTCTATTTTGGTTTTGCCAATGATTTGAGCCACCACATTTTGGGCTTTGAACTGACGTGTGACGGCGCGGGCGGCGCGGGCATTGACCCGACCATGCCGCCAGTGGTATGGGAGGCTTCTACCGGGGATAAGGATGACCGCTGGCGGCCTTGTGTGGTGGATGTTGACACCACAAAAGGGATGAATGCGTCTGGCCGAATCCATATTCATGTGCCGGAGATGGGGCCGTACAGTGTGAACAACCAAAAAGCGTATTGGGTGCGGGTGCGGGTGCGGGATATTTCGGCGGAGGAGCGTGCGGAAGGGATGCGGCCGTATCGTACCACACCCCGTTTGCAAAAGATTGCAGCCGCCGCCTGGGGCATTACCACCCAAGCCACCCATGCCCGCCTGATTCGGGATGAATTTTTAGGCCAAAGCGATGGCACGCCCGGCCAGCAGTTTAAGCTGCAAGTAACGCCTGTTCTCAGCCGCCAGCCTGGGCAAACATTGGTTGTCCAGCCGCCGAATGAAGCGCCGCAGGTGTGGACTGAAGTGCGTGATTTTGCTGACTCCGGCGCGTTTGACCGCCATTTTACGCTGGATGGGGTGACGGGTGAGGTGCGGCTGGGGCCAGCTTTGCGCCAGCCGGACGGCACAATGAAGTTGTATGGGGCTGTACCGCCGCGTGGGGCAAATTTGATTTTTAAGCAGTATCGTACAGGCGGCGGGCAGGAAGGGAATGTGCAGGCGGGTATTTTGAATACGCTGAAAACGTCTATTCCGTTTGTGGCGCGGGTGTCGAACCGTGAACCGGCCTGGGGCGGGCAAGACGCGGAGTCGCTGGAAACGGCCGTTATGCGTGCCCCAAAGCTGCTCCGTTCCCGCGACCGCGCTGTTACCGCCTCCGACTTTGAGTTTCTGGCCCGGCAAACACCCGATGTCAACATTAGCCGGGTGAAATGCTTGCAGCCACGGCCGTCTGAAGCAGGGCGGGTAGACCCCGGCAAGGTGTATGTGCTGGTGATTCCGCGCGTGCCCCAGCCGGACGGCTTTTTGCCCGCCAGCCAGCTAGAACTGCCGGAGGATGATCAGGCGCGGCTGATGGCTTATTTGGATGAGCGGCGGCTGTTAACGACGCGGCTGGAGATTGTAGCGCCAGCGTATCACTGGGTAGCTGTGCGGGTTTCTTTGCGGGCTGAACCGGGGGCAAACGAAACGGCCGTTGAGGCCGATGTGTTGGCGCGTTTGTACCACTATTTGAACCCCATCACCGGCGGCAAGGATGGCGAAGGGTGGCCGTTTGGCCGCGATTTGTACATTTCCGACGTGTACCAATGTTTGCAGGGGCTGCCCAAAGTACAGTTTGTGCGCGAAGTAACGATGTATGCGGCCAATGAAGCCGGAGAAGCTCAGGGCGAACCGGTAGAGCGGATTGATGTCCGTTCACATGGCGTGGTGGCTTCCGGGCTGCATGGCGTGGAATTTGTATAAGACCTGTCAGGTTTGAAAGGATGAATGGCATGAAACAGCCGCAGCAAACCAACGAAAAGAATCAACCCACACCCACTACCAGGCCCAAAGCCAGTGCTGGCGGCATGCAGACGGGTAAAGTCCCGGCATACAGCTCGATGAGCCAGCTGCCCGCGCACATCACTGCCCATTCGCTGCGGCGGGCGCAAATGGTGCAAAGGCAGCAGATGCAGGGGAATACGGCCGTTATGCGCCAGCTCGCCCCATCCCTGCAAAGGCAAGATGAAACAGAAACGGCCGTTCCCTCAGTTATCAAAGCTGGCGGCAACTACGTAGAAGTCACACCCGGCGGCATCTCCATTTTCGGCCCCACAGTACACGTCAATGCCGCCCTGACTGAATTTTCCGGCATTGTACGCAGCCAGTCACTCATTACAGACAACGTCATTGCGTCATCTTACTCGCCGGGTGCTGGCAATATCATGTAAGGACATTTTTATGAAAAAAGCAAAAAAGTCCCCCAAAACGAAAACAAACCGTGTACCCCGGCAAAGGCAAAGCAAAACCAATGGCCTGCCTACAACCAGCCATTCGCTGGACCAAACACTGCCGCCTCACACCACTACTCAATCGCTGCGGCAGGCGCAAATGGTACAAAGGCAGCAGGTGCAGGGGAATACGGCCGTTATTCAGCGCC
>CAZRIB010000547.1:0-2692 GCA_964600035.1 uncultured Ardenticatenaceae bacterium
CAACTGTGACACTGTTGGCAATGGTCAAGGCAAACGGCGGGGTAACGACATTGCCGTCGGCATCGGTGGCCGGGCCGTCATCGCCGGGGAATTCGTATTCGCCGGGTGTACCGGCATCGACATGCAGCATGGCGTAGAGGGTTTCTGTGGCGCCGGCCGGGTCAATTTCGACCACGACGTTTCTGTTTTCACCTGCTTTGACGGGGGCATGGCCGAGTATGGGGCCGGGTTTGCCGTCGGCCTGGGCGTGGATGACAAGCCAGCCATCTACATCGGCTGTAACTGTGTCGATGGTGACGGTGTTGCCTTCGCCTAATTCCTGGTCGGAAACGGTGACGGCGTTGGTCACGGCCGTTTCTGGTTCAGCAGCCGGTTCTTCTGTGGGAACGGCCGTTGGTTCTGGTTGAGATTCCGGCTGCGCCGGTTCCGGGGTAGCTGTTGGTGTGGCTGTTTGCCCGCCACAAGCGGCCAGCACCAAAAGTAACAACGTTATTCCAAGTAGGGGTAAAAATTTCTTTTTCATCACACACTCCTTTTTGCGTTCCTTAATTTCGCGCTCAATCAGCGCGGTTGTTTATGCTTACGCAAAAAGGTTGTGATTGGATGAAAAGCTTTTGAAATTGGCGTGGGATTGTTAGAGATTGTGCCCCAGGACGCGTTCGCCTGTGGGGCCGGGGCTGCCACCTGCTGGTTCAATGGTAATGCCAAAGGCGCTGTATTCGGTTAACGGCCGTTCCGAATCAACAGACACTTCTGCCTGCCCGGCTTCATTGACAGAAAAGACCGCACCGCTAACCCGTTGGCCGTCCTGAATGAGCCAGAGCTGGTACTGTTGGTCTGGGGGTAAGGCCGGTAAACCGGTTACGGTAAGGGTGGCGTGACGGCCGTTTCCGGCAATGGTTAATGTGCCTTCTGCATCAGGGGCGACATTGGTTGCTGTTAGGGGGACTGTTTCCAGGACGGCTGGGCGGGACTGCTGCCAGAAAAACCATGCCCCAACCAGCACAACCAATGCGGCCAGGGCCAATGCTGGCTGCCAGCGAAGCCCGGCAAAGTATGTGCGCACGGTTTGAATGATGGATGGCTTCTGGCGGGGGGCTGTTTTTTGCACGCGGGCTAGCAGCTGCTCTTTTAGCTGGGGAGTCGGGTCATTGTCGGCGGCGGCCAGGGGGAGTGTGTCTACAACGGCCGTAAATGCCTCTAATTCGGCCTGACACAGGGCGCAGGATTCAAGGTGTTGGGTGACAACGGCCGTTTCGTCTGCGTCCAGTGCGCCCAAGGCATAGGCGGGTATTAATTCCAAAATAGTGTCGTGGTTTTGATTATGCATGGTCGTACTCTACTGCCCATTTTAGCGCAAAGCTGGCCGTTGGGCGCTGCCGCCGCAGTTTATGATGGGTCCTCTGCCAATAATTGGCGTAATTTTTGCATGGCCCCGCGAATGCGCCCTTTGACTGTGCCCAGGGGCTGGTTTAATGCCTGGGCGATTTGGCTGTGGCTGTAGCCCTGGAAGTAGGCCAGGGACAATGCTTCTTGCTGTTCTTTGGGTAAGCTGGCAATGGCCGCCCGTACGCGCTGTTGTTCCATTTGTTGGTGTACGGCCGTTTCCGGGGTCATGTTTTCTGCTGTGGGTTCAACCGGCATCTCTGCCCAGCCAATGCTGTGATGGGACGGCCGTACTTTTTCCCGGCGCAGCCGGTCGATACCTTTGTTGCGTGCCATGCGTGCCAGCCAGGTGCGTGCATTTGCTAACGTTGGGTCATAGGTGTGGGCTTTTTCCCAAACGGCCGTAAAGATGTCGAGGGTGACTTCTTCGGCCGTTTCCCGGTTTTGTACCACACCAAAGGCAATGCTGAACACAAGACGGCCGTAACGATCATACAACGCGCCCAGAGCCGCCTCGTCTTTTTGCGCAATTCGAGCTAACAGCGCACTATCGTCTAATTCTGCCGCACCCAACGTAGCCTTCAACTCCTTCTCCGTATGACGGATGGGGCTGAATTCTACAGAGATTAAAGCGTTTTTACGAACAGATTGAGAAAGGGTCATAAATGATGTATTGCTTTGTATCGATATTGGTGCTTGTTCTGTATGATTTATACGCACTGGCAGGGCTTTTGGATGAAGGAAGGGAAAAGTAAACATGTGGCAGGTTATGCAGCCTGCCACATGCTCTGGGTTTTGGTCATGATTTATGGCGCATTAAATTTTGGTTTACGGCCGTTTCTTGCGGATATACAACTCCTTTTCCACCCGGGCAATCAAATCCCCCTCCTCATCCCTGATTTCAATCACAAATTCAGGCAAATACTTCTCCCCATTAGCCGTGTGCTGAAAAATATCAGCCAGCATATCATCGGAAATCTGGATGACAGCCGACACTTTTTTTCGAGTAGCTTTTACAAATTCAATCCGCGCCGATTTATCCCATACCCGGTAATCCTTTCCCAAAAGCTGGGCGAGCAGCAGCACCAAATGGGGATCAACCATGGAATAGAGACTACCGCCAAAATGCGTGCCAAAATAATTGCGGTTATACCAGTGAACAGCCATTGAAACGCGCATCTCCTTCCAATCTTCACTGATATATTCCACTTTTACACCAGCCCCAAGGTAGGGAGGGTATATACGGAGCAGTCGTTTCATTTGTTTGGGTGTCATAATGTCTCCTTCGAAAATTATGAATTATGAA
>CAZRIB010000548.1:0-2687 GCA_964600035.1 uncultured Ardenticatenaceae bacterium
ATGGGATTGTAAAGAGGAACGGCCGTTTGTCAACGCACCCCATTCCCCATTTGACAATTCCATACAGCAAGGTTAGCATCCCGCCTGGGCAGCAATGCCCGGGGCAAACAAGCGCATGGGCCTGCCAATGCAGGTTGACGAGGTGGAGGTTTCCCATTGCAAAATGGGACTAACCGGCAGCCGTCGGGAAAATCGACAGATCAGCGGATGCCTCCCAGAGCGGCCACGTTCTGAGTTTAAGCCCCTTCAAACGCGCATTATGACAAAACACCCGGCAACGGGTCGGACAAACCATAATGCAGTGGCAAAAGTTCTATCATCAAGAAGGGGCGTCCCCGATTGTCACACAAATCTGGACGCCAGCGGCCAATTTCCGTGTTCCGTATGCCGTATGCCGGGAACATTACCCGGTTGATGGCCTATTGGGCGGTGGATTTTGGCTGCTACCTAAACAAAACATGGAGGTTCAATTATGTGTGGTATTGTCGGTTATATCGGTTCACGTTCAGCGCAATCTGTGGTGTTAGGCGGTCTCAAACGGCTGGAATATCGCGGTTACGATTCTGCCGGGGTGGCTGTGTTGGAACAAAACGGCCGTATCTCAGTGCGGCGGGACGTGGGCAAATTGCAAAATCTGGAACAACTGGTGCAGCAATCTCCGCTGACCGGGCAAATAGGCATTGGGCACACACGCTGGGCAACGCATGGCGAGCCAAGCCAGCGGAATGCCCACCCCCACATGAGTATGCACGGCCGTGTCGTGGTGGTGCATAACGGCATTGTGGAAAATTTTCTGGAACTGCGGGCGGAACTGCAAGCAGAAGGCGTTACCTTTGCTTCTGACACGGACACAGAAGTGATTGTGCAAATGATTGAGCGGTATCTGGAAAGTGGTTACTCACTGGAAACGGCCGTGCGCACCACCCTCAAGCAGTTACACGGCGCAAATGCCGTTGTCGTCATGAGCAAAGAAACCCCAGACACCCTCATCTGCGCCCGGCTGGGCAACGCCGGCGGCATTACCATCGGCGTGGGCAGCGATGAAATGTTCATTGCCTCCGACATTCCGGCCATTCTGGAATACACCCGCCAGATGATCTTTCTGGAAAACAGGCAAATGGCTGTCATCACCCGCAGCGGCTGCCAGGTGAGCAATCTGGATGGGCAGCCTGTTGAGCCGGAGGTGCAAACCATCTCCTGGGACCCGGTCAGCGCGGCAAAAGGGGAGTACAAGCACTTTATGCAGAAAGAGATTTTTGAGCAGCCGCGCGCCCTCATCGACACCATGCGCGGACGGGTGGATTTTGAAAACGGCCGTGTCTCCCTGCCAGAAATGAACCTGACCCAGGAACTGGCCCAATCCCTCAGCAAAATCTTCATCCTCGCCTGCGGAACCAGCTACTACTCCGGGCTGGCAGGCAAATACCTGATGGAATCCATTGCCCGCATTCCCACAGAAGTGGCCTACGCCTCCGAATTTCGCTACCACGACCCACTGGTAGACAGCAGCATGGCCGCCCTTGCCATTACCCAATCAGGCGAAACGGCCGATACCCTCGCCGCCATGGAAACCGCCAAAAGCAAAGGCGCAACCTTGTGGTCTATCGTCAACGCCTTTGGCAGCCAGGCCATGCGCATCGCCGACGGCTCCATCCCCATGCAGTCCGGCCCGGAAATCGGGGTCGCCAGCACCAAAGCCTTCACCACCTCCCTGGTAGACCAATACATGCTGGCCGTTGCCCTGGGCGACCTGCGCGGCACACTCCCCGCCGAACGCCGCCGCCAACTGGTCAACGACCTGGCCATGCTGCCAGACCTGGCCGGGCGGGTACTGGATCACAGCAGCGAATACGAAGAATTAGCCAACCTGTTTTTCAAAGCCACCAACTTCCTCTTTTTGGGACGAGGCATCAACTACGCCTCAGCACGGGAAGGGGCGCTCAAGCTAAAAGAAATCAGCTACATCCACGCAGAAGGGTACGCAGCCGGAGAAATGAAACACGGCCCCATCGCCCTCATCGACGAAACCATGCCAATTGTCGCCATCGTGACCCAAAACCATCTGTATGACAAAATGGTCAGTCAGGTGAAGCAGGCCAAGGCAAGGGGCGGCATTGTGATTGCCATTGCCACAGAAGGGGACAGCGCCATCCGGCAAGAAGCGGATCACGTCATCTACGTACCGCCCACGCCGCCGCTGCTCCAGCCCATCATCAACACCATTCCCCAACAACTGCTGGCCTACTACATAGCCGTCCGCCGCGGCGCAGATGTAGACCAGCCGCGTAATCTGGCTAAATCAGTCACGGTTGAGTAAGGGTAATGAGGAAAAAGCCGCTCCATACATTGTGCAAGAGCGGCTTTTTTTGTTTGGGTTTGTAAATGGGGTGGTGGGGGAGGGGAACGGCCGCATCAGAGTCGGGTGCACGAACAAGTTGTCAGTAACTGGTCGGTCAGCAAGCATGACAACGAATTGACGAAGGAACGCATTCGTTCGATTTGCCAATCGTTGTCCTAACCCGGAACAATCGTTGACAAGTTGTTCGCAGACCCTTAGCGGAAAGTAAAGTTTATTTAGCTGCAAAAGTCGAGTTAAAAGATTATAGAATTAGAGATTGGAGATTACCGGTAGGCAGCAGGTGGCAAACCCATCAAGCTGCTTCGTAATTCGAAATTTTCAAGGAGAA
>CAZRIB010000549.1:0-2682 GCA_964600035.1 uncultured Ardenticatenaceae bacterium
CTTTAATCATCTAACAAACAGGCGGCAAGATGGACGACTTAATCGGTAAACAAATAAACAAATTCCGCATTGACCTGCTTCTGGGTGAAGGTGGCATGGGTGCAGTCTACCGGGCAACAGATATGACCCTGGCGCGGCCAGTTGCCCTCAAAGTGATGCATCGACAGCTTGCCAGCCAACCCCAATTTCAACGACGGTTTATGCAAGAAGCACAGGCCGTTGCCCGTCTCAGCCACCCTTCCATTGTCACCATTTACAGCTTCGACCACGAGCAGTCCTTTTTTTACATTGTGATGGAATATGTGCAGGGTGTCAGCCTGGGCAAATACATCAAACAGTTGGTTCAGCGCAATCAGGTGGTCAAACTCAATGAAACCATGACCATTGTTGCCCAGGTGGCTGACGCCTTGGGCTATGCCCATCATCATGGCGTGATTCACCGCGACATTAAACCCGACAATATTCTGGTAAAGAAGCTGGATGAGCCGGAGCGCCCCGGTGAACCGGCTCTGCGGGCGGTGGTTACTGATTTTGGCCTGGCTAAACTGCTGGAAGGTGGCATTGAGACGCAGTCGGGTACGTTTATGGGCACGCTGCCGTATATGTCGCCGGAGCAGGCACTGGCAAAAGAGATTGACGGCCGTTCCGACATTTACTCATTAGGCGTGGTACTGTACCAACTGGCAACAGGCCGTCTGCCATTTGACATAAAAACACCCACCGACGCCGTCATGAAGCACATGAACGAAATCCCGCCGCATCCCCGCACCCTCCAGCCGGGGCTGCCAACGGCCGTTGAGGAAGTCATCCTCAAAGCACTGGCCAAAGACCCCGCAGACCGGTTCCAGACGGGCGGTGAATTTGCCCGCGCCCTGCGGCAGGCAGCCGGAACACTGGACGAAAGTGACGTAACCGCCTTTGCCACGGCCGTTTCCGGCAGCGTCATCTCCATGGTCACCCAAATTGATGC
This sequence comes from uncultured Ardenticatenaceae bacterium, assembly GCA_964600035.1. GTDB lineage: Bacteria > Chloroflexota > Anaerolineae > Promineifilales > Promineifilaceae > CAZRIB01. The sequence continues at coordinate 971 of CAZRIB010000549.1, forward strand.
CGGCGATGTTCCCGTGCCCAGCCAAATGGAGCCGGAAGAAACGGCCGTTGGCCGCGAACCACGCCTCATCATTGCCAAAAAAGGGGAAGCGCCCCAGGCCTTTCCATTAACACAAGACCAAATCGTTATCGGCCGTTCCTCCCAATGCGACATCACCCTCACCGGCGACGGTGTCAGCCGCCGCCACGCCCTGCTGGAAAAAACCGCCACCGGCTGGCAAATCACCGACCTCAACAGCACCAACGGCACGTATCTGGAAGGCAAAAAACTCCTTGCCGACATCCCGGAGCCGCTGGAACCCGGCCAGGAAGTACGCATTGGGCCTAATTTTTTGCGCTGGCAACCCCCAGCCCGTCCCAAACAATCGCAAGCAGGCGGCCTGACTTACCAGGCCACCACGCCATTGGCCGCGCCGCCCGGCAGCTCCCAAATTCATTCCACCAGCGGCCAGCTTAGCATCGTCGTTACCCCCACCAATGTGGATGTTGCCCCCGGCAGCCGTGCCGAAATGCAAGTGGAACTGCTCAACCAGGGCACAACGGTTGACCATTTTGTGCTGGAAATGCAAGGCATCCAACCCGATTGGGTCACACTGCCCCCGGAACCATTGCAGTTGATGCCCGGCACACGCGGTTCCCTGCCCATCTCCATCCATCCGCCCCAAAGCAGCAGCGCCCAATCCGGCCAGCACCGCTACCGGCTGGTGGTGCGCTCTGTTTCCGGCACGGCCGAATCCGCCACCATCTCCGGCAGCATCAACATCAAGCCATTCACCCGCTTCTCGGCCGACATGCGCCCCAAGCAGTTAAAAAACAAGGGTGTTTGCCGGGTGCTCATTCGCAATGAAGGCAATTATGATGCCACTTTCAGCGTGGTTGGGCGCGATGCCGGGGAAGCAATTGCCTTTGACCAGGGAGCGCAGAAGGTGGTTGTCCCCGCAGGGGAACGGGGCACGGTCGATTTTGTCTTGTCGCCCAAGAAACGGCCGTTCCTGGGGGCCAAACAGATGCTTCCCTTTGAAATGCAGGTCAAAGCGGCCGATACCCCCCGGCAAACGCTAACCGGTCAACTGACCGTCACCCCGCGCATCCCGGCGTGGCTGCCCCCGGCTTTGGCCGCGCTGTTGGCGGTACTTTGTGTGGCGGGCATTGGCTTGTTTTCCTTTTATCGCAATGAGAATGCCAACGCCACGGCAACGGCCGTTGCTGCCCTTACCGCCACCGCTTCCGGCGACGACGACGGCGACGGCATCTCCAATGCCCAGGAACTCAGCATGGGGCTGGACCCCAACAACCCCGACACCGACGGCGACACAGTACCCGATGGTGAAGAATTAACCAGCCAGACAGACCCCAACAACCCCGATTCTGACGGCGACGGGCTAAACGACGGCGAAGAACGCAATCGCGGCACAGACCCCAACGACCCCGATACCGACGACGACAGCCTGACAGACGGTGAAGAGGTGTTTACCATTGGCAGCAACCCCAGCAACAAAGACACCGACGGTGACGGCCTGCAAGACAACGTAGACCCCGATCCCGGCAGGCTGCCAACCGCCACGCCCACCCCAACCCTCACGCCTACGCCATCACCCACGCCCACGCCCACAGTGCTGCCCCCCGGCGAATGGGATGGCACCTGGTTCAGCCAGTGTGAATTTCTCTCGTGTGACACGGTGGAATTGAGCCACGTTGCTGGAGAAGACCAGG
>CAZRIB010000550.1:0-2665 GCA_964600035.1 uncultured Ardenticatenaceae bacterium
ATACGCTGCCTGCGCACCACGCCAAAGTGGTACAGGTCGATGCCGATTGGGAGGTGATTGCAGAGGAAAGCGGCGAAAATCTCGTTAGTGACGTAAAGCCTCATCATCTGGCCTACATCATCTATACATCCGGCTCCACCGGCAAGCCAAAGGGCGTGATGGTGCAGCATGGCAATGTGGTGAACTTTTTTGCCGGTATGGATGAACGGATTCCCCATGACCCTCCCGGCACATGGCTGGCTGTGACCAGTTTGTCGTTTGATATTTCTGTGCTGGAACTGTTTTGGACGTTGTCGCGTGGGTTTAAGGTGGTGGTGTATGCGGACAAAACGCGCCAGGAAACGGCCGTTTCCCTTCCCGCCAGCCCCCAAGACAGCAAACCCATCGCCTTCAGCCTCTTCTACTTTGCCAGCGACGAAAGCGAAGACGGCGTGGCCGACAAATATCACCTGCTGCTGGAGGGCGCAAAATACGGCGACAAACACGGCTTTGAAGCCGTCTGGACACCTGAGCGCCACTTCCACGCCTTTGGCGGCCTCTATCCCAACCCATCCGTTGCCAGCGCCGCCATTGCCGCCATCACTGAAAACATCCAAATCCGTGCCGGAAGCTGCGTGCTGCCCCTGCACAGCCCCGTTCGTGTAGCCGAAGAGTGGGCATTGGTAGACAACCTGTCTCGTGGACGGGTCGGCATTGCTTTTGCCGCCGGATGGCAGCCCAATGACTTTGTGCTGCGGCCAGAAAATTACGCCAATCGCAAAGAAAACATGTTCCACGACATCGAAGTGGTTCGCCAGTTGTGGCGCGGCGAAACAGTTTCATTGATGGGGCCATTTGGTAATGATGTGGCCGTGCGCACACTGCCCCGTCCCGTGCAAAAAGAGCTGCCCATCTGGATTACGGTGGCCGGTAATCCGGAAACCTTCCGCATGGCAGGGGAGCGTGGTTTTGCCGTTCTTACCCATTTACTGGGACAAACGGTAGAACAGCTTGGCGAAAAGCTGGAGGTTTACCGGCAGGCGTGGCGCGAAGCCGGCCATCCCGGTAATGGACACGTGACGCTGATGCTGCATACCTTTGTTGGGCCGGACATGGAAGTCGTGCGTGAAACAGTGCGCGAACCAATGAAGGAATATCTGCGCAGTTCTGTTATGCTCATCAAACAGGCGGCATGGCATTTCCCCACGTTTAAGCAAAAGGCCGCCGCCACAGGCAAAAACCCCATGGAAATTTTTGAAAATGAGGATTTGTCTGAAGAGGAGATGGATGCGCTGTTAAACTTTGCCTTTGACCGCTACTTTGAGAACAGCGGCTTGTTTGGTACGCCTGCCCACGCCATGCGCATGGTTAACAAGTTGAAGGCCATTGATATTGACGAAATTGCCTGCCAGATTGATTTTGGTGTGCCGTCGGCCAAAGTGCTGGCGCATTTGCCTTATTTGAATGAGGTGAAGCAGTTGGCCACGCCGAAAACGGCGGCAGAGGATTTTTCGATTGCGGCTCAAATTACCCGCCATCAGGTGACGCATTTTCAATGTACGCCGTCTATGGCCAGTATGCTGCTGCTGGATGAGCGTACCAGAGAGGCGCTGCGGCAGGTGGACACGATGATGGTGGGCGGTGAGGCGTTTCCGGCTGCTTTGGCAAATGAACTGAAGCGTCTGGTGAAAGGGCGGGTGATTAATATGTATGGCCCAACGGAGACGACGATTTGGTCTTCGACGTATGAGGTGGGGGCGCAGGAAACGGCCGTTTCCATTGGTCGCCCCATTGCCAATACACGGCTGTACATTCTGGATGAACAAATGCAGCCCGTGCCCGTTGGCGTGGCCGGTGAACTGTACATTGGCGGCGATGGCGTGGTGCGCGGCTACCATAACCGCCCGGAATTAACGGCCGAACGCTTTGTCCGCGATCCTTTTGTGGCTGACCCGGCTGCTCGCATGTACCGAACCGGTGATTTGGCACGTTACCGCCCTGATGGCAATATCGACTTTTTGGGCCGGGCAGATTTTCAGGTGAAAGTGCGAGGGTATCGCATTGAGCTGGGTGAGATTGAGGCGCTGTTGATGGCGGAAACGGCCGTTCGTGATGCCGTTGTGGTCGCCCGCGAAGACACACCCGGCGATGTTCGCCTTGTGGCCTACATCATTCCCCATGAAGGGCATCGGGTAGATGCCGTCGCCCTGCGTGAAGCGCTCAAGGCCAGCTTACCCGACTTCATGATTCCGGCGCATTTTGTGCCCATGACGGCTTTCCCACTGACACCCAACAAGAAGACAGACCGCAAGGCTTTGCCTGCGCCGGATCAGGTGTTGGTGGAGCAAACGGCCGTTTACCAGCCACCCACAAACGAACTGCAACAAAAAATTGCAGCCATCTGGCAAGAGCTGCTCAACGTGCCCAAAGTTGGCATCGACGACAACTTCTTTGACCTGGGCGGGCATTCTTTACTAACCGTACAAGCCCACCGCCGCCTCAAAGAAATTGTGGACAAAGAAATCACCATCACCGATATGTTCCGGTTTCCAACCGTCAGGGCATTGACCGCTTACCTGGGTGAGAACAACGGCAAAGCAGCCGAGAGCTCCGCCCTGGAAACCAGCGTCAGCAGAGCCGCATCGCGGCGGGAAGCACTGCAAAACCGTCGAAACCGCCGCCAGCG
>CAZRIB010000551.1:0-2645 GCA_964600035.1 uncultured Ardenticatenaceae bacterium
CTCCAACTCCAATTAGCACCTGTGTTCAGTAATCCGTATTCAGTTATCAGTATGCGCTGCCTCTGGAAAATGGGTGCTGAAAACTGATTACTGACTTCTGGTTACTTGTACTAGGGGCTAATTGTCACCTGAATCTGGTACGGTGACCCAACAAAGTTGCCATCAACCCCGACTAAAACCAACCGAATAAGGTATTCGCCCGGCGGCAGGGCATCTGCCTGGAGTTGTTCCAGCACGCCATCTTGTACTGGCTGGCTGTGGGTTGTGCCAAATGTCACCCACTGGTCTGGTGCTGCCGCACTGGTGATTTCCAGTTTGTAAAATTGCACGGTGGCTGGATCGAACACGGCCGTTCCCACCACCGGCGTTAATCCCCAAATACGCTCCCCATTCTTGGGGCCATGAATAACAGCCTGCGTGCCTGACGGCACAGACCCACCCCCTTCGCCAGCAGTACCGCCGCTGCCACTCCCCCCACCGCTGCCAGTTACAGACGACGCAACTTGAGACGGGCAAATGGTAGGTGGCGCCATGCGGTAGCCTGTACCGGCCGCCCAAATCCGCGCCCGCACCTCGTCCGGGTAAAAGGGTGGAACCGGCAAATAGAGAATGCCCTGACCGGGGGAAACGGCCGTATGCACCACACACTCAGTCGGGCGAGGCGGCTGCGTCCCATCATCCAGAGGAGCCTGCACCACACGCTCAGCCAAATCTGCCGGTAAAGGCGCTGTCACCAACGTCCACGCCCCCGGATTCACCTGTGCATTTGTGTTATACGCAATGCGCGGAATGCCATGCAGCGGCGCACCCGCCACAAACAAATCCATACGGCTGGCAGTGCAGCGCGTGCCCCCCGTGCCTCTGGGCAGACACACCTCCCGCTCTTCAACGCCATCTGGCCGCAAAAATTCCGTTGGCGGAAAATTGCCATTCACCATCAAACTCTGCTTGAGCAGGTCATTGGCATAAATACCCTGCATAATCCGGTTCCACACGGGTGCTGCTCCACGCAGCCCTGAAGAGTCGCGCATGGGCGTGCCATCGGCATTACCCATCCACACACCCACAACCACACCGGGGGTATACCCAATTGTCCAGTTATCGCGGTAATCATTGGTTGTGCCGGTTTTAACGGCCGCCGGAAAGGGCAGTTCCAGCGCATTGCCAGCCCCCATTGCCGGTACACGCGCCCGGTCGTCGTCCAATATGTCGGTGATAATGTAGGCAATGCGTGGATCAACGGCGTTAACCGGCGGAATGCGCTCGCTGAGGACATCGTAAATGACATTGCCACGGCCGTCTACAATGCGCAGCACAGATGTCAGCCGGGGACGCTGCCCATTGTTCGCCAGCGTGGCGTAGGCGTGGGTCATCTCCAGCAGAGGCACTTCGCCGCCCCCCAGCGTCAGCGACAGGCCATAAAAGCCGGGCGGCTCCTTGAGCGATTCAATACCCATTCGGCGGGCTGTGGAAATAAAGGTGGGGATGCCGATGTCGCGAATAAGTTGAATGGGAGGGATGTTGTAGCTGTTGGCCAGGGCATCGCGAAGAAGAACGGGGCCATGGAAACGGCCGTCATAGTTACGCGGCTGCATCAACTCGCCACCACCCAGATCAACTTTTATCGGCACATCCCACAGCACATCGGCCGTAGACCAGCCCCGTTCCATCGCCGCCACATACGTAACCGGCTTAATACTGCTGCCGGGCTGCCGGGGCTGCAAGGCAATATTTACCTGCCCGTCAATCGTCTCATCAAAATAATCCAGACTGCCCACCATCGCCAAAATTTCGCCCGTCTTTGGCTTGAGCACCACCACAGAGCCATTGGAAACATTGTGAGCATCGGCACGAGCTGCCACTTGATTACGAATTTCCGTTTCGGCCAATTTTTGAATATCCAGGTCCAGGCTGGTGGTGATTTGCCAGCCGCCCTGCACAATGGCATCCGGGCCAAAGCGGCGTTCCAGCTCATTTTGCACATACAACACAAAGTGAGCGGCTTCCAGTGTGATGTCTGTGCGGCTGGATTCATCGGCAATGCGCGACTGCAAGACAAGGGGGCTGCTTTTGGCGGCTTCCGCTTCTTCTGGCGTGATGTAGCCTTCCTCTGCCATCAAGTCCAGCACAAATTCTTGCCTTGCCTTGGCGGTGTCAAAATTTGTGTAGGGGTCGTATGTGGCCGGCGCCTGGGGCAGTCCTGCCAAAAAGGCATGTTCGGCCAGGGTCAGCTGCTGCACCGATTTGCCAAAGTAGGTTTGAGCCGCGGCTTCTATGCCATAGGCGAGGTTGCCGTAATAAATTTCGTTCAGGTACATCTGGATGATTTCTGGCTTGGTGCGCTTTTGGGTCATGATGAAGGCCAGAAATATCTCGCGGATTTTGCGCCAGTAGCTGACGCTGGTGCGCTCTTCGTAGCTAAAGACGATGTGGCGCACAAGCTGCTGGGTAATGGTGGATGCGCCGACGGGACGGCCGTCCTGGCTGCGGTAGTTGCGGATAAGGGCGGCGATGATGGCTTCCGGGTCAAATCCGTAGTTGGTCCAAAAGGTGTCGTCTTCAACAGAAACGGCCGCATCTATTGCCTGCTGCGGGATTTCGTTATAGGCCAGCCAGCGCCGCTTTTCGACGGTTGCCAGTTCAAA
>CAZRIB010000552.1:0-2641 GCA_964600035.1 uncultured Ardenticatenaceae bacterium
TTTGTTCCGCTCATTGGCAAACAAGGCTGGGAAAGTAAAGATAGTTAGTTCCCGTACTCTGTGAGCCGTGAGCCGTAATCGGTATACGGCTTACGGGTACCAGGGGGAGATTGAGAGATTGGGAGATTGGGAGATTGGGAGATTGGGAGATTGGGAGATTGGTTAATTGATGCGTAAAAAATCTGCCAATTCGGCCGTAGAAGCCAAAACCGCATGTGCCCCACACCGCCACAACTCCCGCTCCTGACCAAAGCCGCACAAAACCCCCACAGTCCACGCGCCAGCCTTACGCCCCGAACGCACATCCACAGTCGTATCTCCTACCATCAGGCACTGCTCCGGCAGCAGCGATAATTTTGCCGCCGCCGCCCTGACCGGTGCAGGATGCGGCTTTAACCGGCGGGTATCCTCGCGCCCCATTGTTACTGCCACAACACTGCCAAAAGCCGGGTACTGCTGCAAAAAAGCATCAATCTCCTCGCGCCCGCGTGTGGTGACTATGCCTACCTGATACTTACTGGCTACACGCAGAATCATCTCTTCAACGCCCGGTATTAGCTGGAATGTGTGAGTTTGGGGTGATTGGCCGCCCGCTGTCACAGACCGCCACAGTTCATCTACATGCAGGGCATCCAGCAAGGTGATGAAGGCATTGCCGGGTGTTTCAATTTGCATGACGAGCCAGCGAGCAAATGAGGCCGCACGCTTACCCAGTAACGGCCGTAACCGTTTTGCCAGTGCCGCCACCACCACATCATCGGTATCAACCAATGTGCCATCCATGTCAAACAACACAGCCTGCACACGCTGAATTTGCCGCCGATATGTTTCATTGCCTGTCATCATTAAAAAGGCCAGAGGGACAAAATGGCAACGGCCGCTGCGGTAATTGTCAAATTATCGAGGCCGTAGATAGAAAATGCTTCAACCAGTGTGGTAACGGCCGTAATCACCAATGCCGGCAGCAGTGCAGCCAACGGCGACACAACCGGCGTCCCCCCCATTACCCACAGCGCCAGCCAGGTAAACAAAAAGCAAGCCACAAAAAAGCCAGCCGATCCTTCCAGCGTGCGTACATGATTACGCACTGTGTAAGCCCGCTTGCCAAACGCCCGGCCAATCACCGGAGCCATGCCATCACCCCAGGTCAATGGCATCAGCGCCGCTACCATCAAAGGCGGCCGTGACCAAAACAGCAAAGCCACCACCGCCGCCGCAATGGGAAAATAAACAGTCCCCAGATTATTTTCATCCTTGCTGGCCATTGACTTGAAAAAGCCAAACCGCCAATCCAAAAAATTCAGCACGGCAAAACCGGCGGCGGCAAGTACAAAAGGCCAGGGATTATCAAACAACCAGGGCAGTGCCCAACTCATCATCCCCACGCCGATATGAATCACCTTGCGGGTAAAGTCGGGCTGGTAACCCTGCCAACGGCGCAGTCCTTCCGCCAGCCCAATGATGCCAAAGACGTAAATGATGCAAATGAAGAAACCCAGTGTGTTGTTCATGTCGGCGTTTTCTGGGGATTGAAGATTGGGAATAGGGGATTGCTTTGTTACCTTGCCGCCATTTCAGTCACCAATCAAGAATCCCTCATTTGGGAGTTAGACAATCAGGTGCTCGTAAAGCATGTCCAGGCTCAGGTTTGGCACAACGGTTTCGGCCGTTTGTAAGGTCAAACTAACGGCCGCCGCCCCCAAACGAATAGATTCTATGTCTGACAGTTCGTTTAACATGCCAAATACAATGGCTGCCGTTAAGGCGTCGCCTGTGCCGGTGCTGTCTACAAATTGGCTGTACCGGGCAGGAATCGTACCTGTTTCCTGGTCTGTGGCATAGTTCAGGCCAAAGTCAGCCCGTGTGACAACAGCATGTTCTACCCCCGCTTTGACCAGTGCGCGCGCCAAATACAAACCGGCATCAGCGTCGTTTTCGTCGAATTCCAGTTCACATAGTTCGGCGGCTTCTCGTTCGTTGGGCACAACCAGGTGCAGGTGGGAGAGATACGGCCGTAACTTGTAAGCCACCCGCGTCGAAGAGGGGTCAGCCACCAGCGGCACATCATATTCCTGGGCCAGCTCAACAACTTTCGCCATCGTCTCCGGCAGCAAACTGCCGTCCATCATAATCATGGCTGCATCTGCAAAAAGGGCACGGTGCGTTTCCAGCAGGTCAGGTGTAATGGCCGCCATCACCCGCACATCATCCATTGCCACAGAAAGCGAGCCGTCATCTTCCAGCACGGCCACGTATGTACCTGTGGATGCCCCTTCAATTACCTGCACGGTGTCCACATGCACACCGGAAGCGGCCGTTTGTTCCAGCAACTGCTTGCCCGGCAAATCATCACCAACGGCCGAAATCAGGTAAACATCTGCCCCCAACAGTGCCAAATTTTCGGCCACATTACGGGCAGTACCACCGCGTGTAGACCGGATGGCCGCCGGATTTGACACGCCGGGTTCCAAACCGGCTTGCGGCTTCCCCTTTACATCCAACAATATTGCACCCACCAAGAGTACATGTTCGCCCATTACGGCTCTCCTGTGAAAATTATGATTAATGTTTAATGGCTTAATGATTTGTCAAGCGAGTTTTTTCCAGACGCCTACCACCATGCCCAGAATAGAACTGCTTA
>CAZRIB010000553.1:0-2633 GCA_964600035.1 uncultured Ardenticatenaceae bacterium
TAAAGCCTAAATCATTGATCATTTGACGGCCGATACGGGTGACATCCGTAACGGCCGTTTCTTTTTCCAGCACGATGACCAGGGCAAACTGCGGATTTGCGGCGGGGGCTAGTGCCATGTACCAGGCATTACTCACCCCTTCTGGCCCGGCCAATACCAGCACGGCATATTCCAGAAAATCTGCTTGTGATGGCAAAATACGCCGCAAACGTGCCGCTGTTGTGGGGGCAATGGCCGCCGGTAGTGCCGTGCCGACCGGTTGATACGTTTGCCAGTCGCTGCCATGAGGCTGTACGGCCGTTACCAATTGAGGCAGCGGCACTTGTCCCCCATTCCCCAAAGCCGCCAGCGCCAGCGCCACTTGCAGCGGCGTCACCGTCAGCGTATCCTGACCCAATGCGGCCAGTGCCGGGTCTTCCACCACACTGCTGCTGTCTTCCGGCAAATTAATGGGCAGCGGCGGCTGGCGCGTCAGGCCAAAACTATCCAGCATTGTGTGGATGCCGGTTGGCCCCCATTGTTGACCCAACTCGGCCAGTGGGGCAGGGCAGTGCAGCCGCAATATCTCTGCCCAATTGGCATTTTCCGGGGGCACGGTATCGCATTGAATGACCACATTGTCAAAAGTGACGGGCTGGTTGGGGTTTTCTGGCGTGTCTTCTATGGCGATAAGGCCATCATTCAAGGCGGCGGCCATGACAAAGGGGGTCAAAATTCGCCCCGGTTGGTATTGGCCTTGTGTTGCCCGGTTGAGCAGGGGGGCGCTGTCGTCTTCGGCCAATGTGTCAAATTGCTCGTCGAGTAAATTGGGGTTGTAGCCGGGTTGGCTGGCCAATGCCAAAATGCGGGCATCTGGCAGGGTCAGCAGGATGAGCGCGCCGGTTTGTCCTTTTAGCAGGTCGTTGGCTTGTGTTTGTACGGCCGTATCTAACGTCAGCCGCACACTGCCACCCAATTGGGGCAAATGGAGCAAATTTTGCCGGAAAGCGTCCACTTCATTGGTTGGTGCGCCGCGCAAAACGGCATCAAATCCTTCTTCCACACCGGCTGTGCCGTGGCGAATGCTGTAGTAACCCACTACCGGACTGAATCCGCGATTGGCGTATTGGCGGATGAAGATGCCATTTTCCTGCTGCGATGCCGCCAAAATCTGGTCATTTTGGTCCAAAATGGCTCCTCTGGCGATGCGTTGTTCCGCCTGGATAAGCCGGGGATTATCCTCCCGCGACAGGAGGCTGCCGGAACGCACGATTGACCAGTAAATGAGGGTGAGGACGATAGCCAGGAAAACAAGCAGCAGTGCTGCGCTGATTTTTTGTAACGGCCGTTCCAGTTTGGCTGGTGTGTGTGGGGCAGGCAAACTCATGCCAAAACCTCTGCCGAGTCTGCGCTGAGATGGATGAGCAGGCCTAACATGACGGTGCTGATAAGCAGGGAACTGCCGCCGTAGCTGACAAAAGGCAAAGTGACACCGGTGAGCGGCAGCAGCTTGGTGACGCCGCCCATAATGAGGATGGCCTGGGTGCTGATGAGCAGGGTAATGCCGGCTGCCAAATAAGTGCGAAACGGCCGTTTTGCCAGCAAAGCAATGCGAAATCCCCGAAAAGCCAGCAGCAAAAAGCAAGCCACAATGGTCACTGTACCAATGAGTCCCCACTCTTCGGCAATGGCCGCAAACACAAAATCGGAATGGACGACGGGGATGAAAGTGGGCGAGCCTTGCCCAATGCCTTGCCCAAACAGGCCGCCGTTGGCAATGGCATAAAGCGACTGCACAATTTGAAAGGCACGGTCATTAAATTCCGGCCAGGGATTTAGCCAGATGTCCACGCGCAGGGCAATGCGGGCAAAGGTGTAATAGGCAAAAACACCGGCCAGCATCAACAGCAGTCCGCCCCCGGCAACATACCGCCAATTTCCTGTAGCCATATAAAGCAGTGCCAAAAAGACAATAAAAAACAGGGCGGCAGCCCCTAAATCTTGCTGCCAGACGAGAAGGATCATGCAGAAGCCCCACATAAGCAGCAGAGGGGCAAGGTAGGGCAGTGGCCCTAAACGGCCGTTTTTTTCTGCCACCCGCAGCATTTGCTGCCGGTCTTCAAAATAGCTGGCTAAAAAGACAATCAGCAGCAGCTTGAGCAGTTCCGATGGCTGGAAAAAGACGCTTCCCAAAAAGGGAATAGGCAGCCACAAAAAGGCAGATTCTGCCCCGGCAGGGTTCACACCAAAGAGCAGGGTAGCCGCCAAAAGCGCCAGCCCCAGCAGAAGCCAGGTGTAGCGAAACCGCCGCAGCAGGCGTAGATTGGATGGAATGAGGGCAATGGCCAGCATGACAAAGGCACTGATGACAACCCATATTATTTGGCGGATGAGGAAATTCGCGGCCAGCCTGTGGATGAGCAGGATGCTCCAGCCGGTTAGCAGGGACAGAATGGGCAGCAGGTAGGGGTCGTGGGTTGGCTTGTAGTGGGTGAGCAGCAGGTGGGCGGTAGCTGTAACGGCCGTCCACACCAGTGACGGCCAGATAAACGCCCACTGAATTGTGCCGGAACGCACCAGAGACAGGGCAATGGCATTTGTCCAGATGAAGGCGATGACCAGCAGGAGGAGCAGTCGTTTACGCATGGCAAAGG
>CAZRIB010000554.1:0-2626 GCA_964600035.1 uncultured Ardenticatenaceae bacterium
AGGGCGGCATTATAAAGTTATCCAGTATGGTTAAGTTGATGCCCTTAACCAAACCCCACCTTGGGGGGAAGAGGCGGGATGGGGAGTCCCGCCTCTTTCTTTTTATATATTCAGCGACACAACGGCCGCTTCCCCTTGTCCCACACCTACACACAACGTTGCCAGCCCGTAAACCATCTTTTCCCCGGCTTGACGGCGGCGGTGCATTTCATGTAAAAGCGTGGTTAAAATACGCGCCCCGGAACACCCCAATGGATGCCCCAATGCAATCGCGCCGCCATTCACATTGGTAATGGCCGGGTCAAGTCCCAATTCATGCATCACAGCCAGTGATTGCACAGCAAAGGCCTCATTCAGCTCTATCAAGTCTATTTCATCCAGCGTCAACCCGGCACGGGCTAAGGCCTTACGGGTGGCATTCACCGGCCCCAAACCCATCACACGCGGGTCAACACCAGCCGCACCTGAGGCCATCCACTTTGCCATTGGTTTCAACCCCAGTTCGTCTGCCTTTTCTTTGGACATCAGCAGCAAGGCCGCTGCGCCATCGTTTAGGCCGCTGGCGTTTCCGGCTGTTACAGTGCCCCCTTTGCGAAAGGCCGGGCGCAGTTTGGCAAGCTTTTCCATGCTGGTGTCCAGCACAAATTTGTCACCATCCCATTTAATGCGGGGATGCTCGTCAACGCTTACCATGACGGGCGGCCCTTTTCTTTGGGGAATTTCAACCGGCACAATTTCGTTTTTGAAGTGGCCGTTGTTAATGGCGTGGCAGGCGCGCCGGTGACTTTCCAGGGCAAAGGCATCCTGGGCTTCGCGGCTGATTTGACCGCCTTCTATGTTTCCGGCACAGCTTAGCTCGTAGATGTTTTCGGCCGTTTCCCCCATTGCTTCCAGTGGAAACATTGCTTCCATTTTTGGATTGGGGTAGCGCCACCCCAGGGTGGTGTCCCAGCCGGTAATGTTGCCGGGAGGCCCCCAGGCGCGCGGGTTTTTGGGGAAGGAGTAGGGCGCGCGGCTCATGGATTCTACGCCGCCGGCAATAAATACATCACCTTCGCCAACGGCAATGGCGCGGGCAGCCTGGTTAACGGCATTGAGGCCGCTGGCGCACAACCGGTTAAAGGTAACGGCCGCAACCTCATGCGGCAGTCCGGCTAACAACGTCGCCATGCGGGCAACATTGCGATTATCTTCACCCGCCTGATTGGCACAGCCCATATACACTTCTTCAATCAACGCGGTGTCGATGCCAGTTCTTTCTATGACAGCTTTTATGACATGCGCGGCCATGTCATCCGGGCGTACCGGGGACAAAGCCCCTGCGTAACGGCCGATTGGGGTACGTACTGCATCAATAATGACAACTTCTTTCATGTGGGAATCTCCTTGAAAAAAGAGTAATGATTAATGGATTAAAGATGAAAGCCGGTTTGAATGACCCAAATCACCAATCCCCAATCTCTAATCTCCAATCTCCAATCTCCACCCTACGGCATACCCAGCGCCTGCTCAACAGCTTCTTTTAGTGTGCCATCGGCAACCAGGCGGCGAACGCGCTCGATGTGGGGAGCCAGATAGGTGTCATGCTTAATAAAGGGGACGTGCTGCCGTACAATGTCGTAAGCGATGCGTGTGCCAACTCCCATTTGCCGGTGTGCCCCCATCTGTTTGCGCCGAAAATCAATGCCTTGGACGGCCAGTAATATCTCGATGGCGACAATGGTTTCAACATGATCCAGAATTTGGGCAGTCTGGCGTACGGCCGTTGCCCCCATGCTGACGTGGTCTTCCACATTGGCACTGCTGGGGATGGTATCGGCGCTGGCTGGATGTGCCAGCACTTTGTTTTCACTGGCCAGGGCTGCGGCCGTATATTGGGCCATCATAAAGCCGCTTTCCAGCCCGCCATGCTCGGTGAGGAACATGGGCAGTACCCCGCCATTGCTGTCTGCATCGACCAGGCGGGCACAGCGGCGCTCGCTCATGTTGCCCAGTTCGGTCAGGGCTAGTGAGGCGTAATCCATTGCCAGCGCCACCGGTTCCCCATGAAAATTGCCTGCCGAGATCACGTCGGCGGCCCCGGTTTCTTCGTCCACAAAGATGATGGGGTTGTCGTTGACAGAGTTGAGTTCGATGTTGATGACCCATTGGGCATAGGCAATGGCATCGCGGACAGCGCCGTGTACCTGGGGCACACAGCGTAAGGTGTAGGGGTCTTGTACGTTGAATGGGTCATCGCCGCGCAGAAATTCGCTGCCGGCAATGAGCTGGCGCAAAAATGAGGCGCAGTCGATTTGCCGGGGGTGGGGGCGTGCCTGATGGACACGGCCGTCAAAGGCGCGGTCTGTGCCATGCAGGGCTTCCAGCGAGAGGCAGGCAGCAATATCGGCAGTTAAGGCCAGGTTAATGGCGCGGCGCACTTGCAGCGCCCCTTTGCCCACCATGAAGGTTGTGCCATTGAGCAAAGCCAGCCCTTCTTTGGCTTCCAGCACCAGTGGGGCGAGTCCGGCGCGTTCCAGAGCGACACGGCCGTTTACCCACTGACCATCTACCTTTGCTTCCCCTTCGCCTATGAGCACCAGCGCCAGGTGGGCCAGGGGAGCCAGGTCGCCGCTGGCCCCCAATG
>CAZRIB010000555.1:0-2612 GCA_964600035.1 uncultured Ardenticatenaceae bacterium
GATTAATACGTCAAAATTCACCACCTATTCCCCATTCTCAATTCTCAATTCTCCATTTTCCATTCTCAATTCTCCATTCTCCATTCTCCATTATTTTGGCCTGTTTTCTGCCGGGATGTCCGCCCATCTGGGGTTCTGCAAATCTCGTTTAGACAAAATAGGCTCAAAATCAATGCCCCAATCCAAGGCCAAATCGGGATCGTTCCAGATGACGCCGTTTTCATCTTTGCCGCCGTTGTAATAGTTGTCCACCAGATAAGTAAGGGTGACATCGGATAAGGCGACAAACCCATGCGCGACACCAACAGGCAAGAATAGGCCGATGTCGTGGCCGTCACCCATCTCTACGGTTTGGGTGGCCATAAAGGTGGGGGAAGACGGCCGTAAATCCACCATACCCGCCCGCAAACGACCACGCGGCACATACCAATAATCCACCTGGTGATGGTGATAATGCAGTCCTCGCAGCACCCCCGTCACCGAATCAGAGCGATTGGTCTGGATGATGTCCCAGCTTCTTTGCGGAAACCATTCCTTGCGAAACGTTTCCATAAAACGGCCGCGTTCGTCGCCAAACGCTTGCAGCCGGACAATATAAACACCAGAAATAAGTTGTGATTCTTCAATAACAGCCATGAAATCTCCCTGAAAATAAAAAAATTAGTGACTCATGATTTAAGAGTAAAGCAGCCAGTTGGCTGGTAAGCCGAGACGCTGACAAGCTGCCTGGCTACTTCAACAAATTGCTTAGGAAAAACCAAAGATTGGCTGGTCTTTCTGCCAGACGGCGCATGAAATAGGGATACCAGGCTGTGCCATAAGGCACATAAATGCGCACTTGGTACCCTTCTTGTACCAACTGTTCTTGCAAATCGCGGCGCACACCATACAGCATTTGAAACTCAAAGGCATCTTTTGGGAAACCAATTTCGGCCACATGCCGTTTGGTGGCTTCAATCATTTTAATGTCATGTGTGGCAACGCCCAACATGACCCCTTTCTTGCGTGCTTCCTCATTCAACATCATCTGCATTAGAAGAACGTAATTCGCGTCGGTATCGGCTTTGTGGGCAAAAGCAACGTCTGAGGGCTCTTTGTACGCGCCTTTGCACAGGCGTACCCATGCCCCTTCTTCTACCAGATGGCGCACATCTTCCTCGCTGCGGTACAGGTAAGATTGAATAACCACACCTGTGTTGGGCAGGCTGTAGTCGTCGCGGAGTGTGCGGTAGATGTTGAGTGTTTCTTCTGTGACGCTGCTGTCTTCCATGTCGATGCGGACACGGTTGCCGTATTGTTGTGCACGCTGGAGGATGGCGCGCATGTTGTCCAGTGTGAGCTGCCGGTTTAGCTTTAGCCCAAGCTGGCTGAGTTTTACAGAAACGTTTGCGTCTACCTGTTCTTGTTGGATGCGGTCTAGCAGGTGCAAAATTTCATCGCGGGCGGCTTGGGCTTCTGCGGGATTGGTGACACTTTCCCCTAGCAGGTCTAGTGTGACTTTCATGCCTTTGGCGTTTAGCTCTTTGGTGACACGCATGGCATCATCCAGGGTTTCGCCTGCCACGAAGCGGGCTGCAACTTGTTTGGCAATGGGAAATTCGCTGATTAGCTCTCTTGCCCAAGGGGCCGTGGAGAGGTAGAGCAGCAGGGAACGCAGCCATTGTTCGCCGTAGAGGATGAGCAGTACGGCGGCTACGGCCGTACCCGTAAACATCATCATGATTTTGGTAAGTGGGTTTCGTTTGTGGGAATTATTTGACATGGGAACTCCTCGCTTTTCAGTTTAATTATTGAATGAGCAGAGAATGGCCGCCATCCATAACAATGGTTTGGCCGCAAATCATTTGGGCGGCTGGGGAACAAAGAAAGGCAACAACCCGGGCAACATCTTCTGGTGTGCAGAGACGGCCGTTTGGCGTTTGGGCGGCTACTTGAGCAAAAAACGATTCCCCTTCATCGCGGAACAGTTCAAAGTGCTGCAAGGCTTCTGTTTTTACCACACCGGGCGACACAGCATTGACCACGATATTTTGGGGCGCCAGCTCCACACCCAGATAGCGCACCAGCGATTCAACGGCCGCTTTGGATGTGCCAACCACGACATAGTCGGGCATGACGCGCTGTGACCCCATGCTGGAAAGGGCGACGATGGCGCCGCCGCCGTGCTTTGCCATGAGAGGGGCGGCGTGCTGTGCGCCAAACAACAGAGAACGGGCATTGATGTTCATAGTCCATTCCCAGCCGCGTGGTTTTTGCTGCATGGCTGGCCGGTTGTAACCAGATGCGGCGTTGTGGATGTAATAGTCCAGTCGGCCAAAATGGTGGTCTGTTTGGGCAAACAGGTTTGCCAGCTCGTCTAAATCGCCGACGTTGGCTTTGACGACCAGGGCTTGCCGTCCCATTTGGCGGATGGTTTCGGCCGTTTCTTCTGCCGGTTCACGGTTGCGAAAAAAATTGATAACCACATTGGCCCCTTGTTGGGCAAAGTGCAGGGCAATTGCCCGCCCAATGCCCCGGCCAGAACCGGTTACCAATGCCACTTTGTCTTGGAAAGGTGTCATTCAAATGTTTCTCCATTGATTGGGATAGTTGGATGGCGATAGGTTAAAGAG
>CAZRIB010000556.1:0-2610 GCA_964600035.1 uncultured Ardenticatenaceae bacterium
GACGGAAAACGGCCGTTTTTTGAGTAATCAGGTTTTTTATCGTTTTGTGTAAATTTACAGATGTTGAGAGGAAGTTGAATTCATGATTGACGAAACGGCCGTGACGGTTGCCATTCTTGCTGGCGGAAAAAGCTCTCGCATGGGGCAGGACAAATCCTTTGTGCCATTTCAGGGAAAACCGATGATTGAAGTCGTGTTGTCCCGTGTGGCAGGCCTTGGCAGTGAAACGGTGATCATTGCCAACAATCCCCCGGCTTATGCGCATCTGGGACTGCCTGTGTATACAGATATTTATCCTGAACATGGGTCGCTGGGTGGGATATTTACGGCCGTATCCTATGCTGCACATCCACATACGCTGGTTGTTGCCTGTGACATGCCCTGGCTAAATCGGCCGCTGCTGGAGCACCTGCTCTCCTTGCGCACCCAGGCCGACGTGGTCGTACCCCGCTGGGGCAAATTCCCAGAGCCGCTCCA
Source organism: uncultured Ardenticatenaceae bacterium (assembly GCA_964600035.1). Taxonomy (GTDB): domain Bacteria; phylum Chloroflexota; class Anaerolineae; order Promineifilales; family Promineifilaceae; genus CAZRIB01. Next base: position 478 of record CAZRIB010000556.1, read on the forward strand.
TGCTGTTTACAGCAAAACATGCTTGCCCCACATTGAGGCCAAACTGCAAGCCCAACAGCTCAAAATTGTCGGTTTTTATGGGCAAGTGCAGGTTCGTTTTGTGGATAAAGAGGAGATTATGCAGTTTGATGCAGACGGCCGTTCCTTTGCCAACATCAACACACCAGACGATCTCCACTCTGCCCAAAAAACATAAAAAAAGCGGGCACATACACCCGCTTTTCAAAACAAACAAAGTTTAGCGAACCGACTACTTCTTGGCCAACGCCATTTCTGCAGCCCGCAGCGTATTTTGCATCAACATCGCAATCGTCATTGGGCCAACTCCGCCCGGCACAGGTGTAATTGCGCCTGCCACTTCCTTCGCCGACTCAAAATCAACATCACCAACCAGGCGATAGCCCCGCTTTCTTTTACTATCTTCAACCCGATTAATGCCCACATCAATAACAGTTGCACCCGGTTTCAGCATATCGCCAGTGATCATATTTGCCCAACCAATTGCAGCCACCACAATATCTGCTCTTTGCAAATGGGCTTTCAAATCTTTTGTGCGGCTGTGGCAGATGGTTACGGTGGCATTCGCCTTTTGCAGCAGCATGGCCATTGGCAGCCCCACAATGTTAGAGCGGCCAACAATGACGGCTTCGGCGCCGCTTGTTTCAATGCCACTGCGCTCCAACAACACCATACAGCCTGCCGGTGTACACGGAATAAACAGCGGCTCTCGCCCTTTCATGGCCAAACGCCCAATGTTAACCGGGTGGAAGCCATCCACATCTTTTTCCAGACTGATGGCATTTAGAACGGCCTCTTCGTCAATATGTTTGGGCAGGGGAAGCTGCACCAAAATGCCATTTACTTCCGGGTCGGCATTTAGTTTGGACACCAGATTAATGACATCTTCCTGGGTTGCATCGGCTGGCAATGTGTGGCCAATGGAGCGGATGCCCAGTTTTTCGCACATTTTTTGTTTCATGCGCACATAGGTGGCAGAAGCCGGATCTTCACCGACTAACACAGTGGCCAGTCCCGGTGTGTAATTGTGTTCTGCCTTCATCTTGGCTACGGCTTCTGCAACTTCGTTTTGAACTTGTTCGGCAATTTGTTTGCCATCAATAATTTGTGCTGTCATTTTGTTCAATCCTTATGTTTGTAGTAAGGGTGTGTAAACTGAGTGGGAAAATAAAAGACCCCCGAACACAGTGAACGGAGGCCTTGATGTCATAAGTCGGTAAAGTTGGTGAAACTGTCTCTATTTTGGGAGGATTTCTGTGTTCATGAATTTATCCAGCCAAATGCCAATGGCGGTACCGATGCACAAAGATGTAAAAAAGAAGTATGTGCTGCCATATTCAGCGATGGAACTTCCTACAAAAGGTGTTGCTAATATGCCAGCGGTAATGCCAGCGCCGAGTGCAAAGGAAATAACAACAAGAAGGATTCGTTTGACGAGCATAGGTAACAGTCTCCCTAAAAATTTTTTGTTCTGTTTGTCACAAGCGGGATTTTAGCAGAAACGGCCGTTCAATCAAGCGGTCGGCGAATTTTCTAAAGCATCACGAACATGCTTTGTTAAATCTTCTGGGGAAATGGGTTTGGTTAAATATTTGGTTGCCCCAACACGCAACCCCTGGTTGATACTATCCAGGTCAGTTTTGGCGCTAAGCATAATGATAGGCAATGAAGCAGTTTCTTGTTCATCACGTAGCGTTTGACATACAGAAAAACCATCCATTCCGGGCATCATGACATCAAGTAAAATAATGTCCGGGCGATTTTTCTTGACTTTTTCCAAAGCATCAAACCCGTCTTCTGCTTCAGAGACATTAAAGCCTGCGCGCACCAACATTAATCTTAATAATGTACGCGCCATAGGCTCATCATCCACAATAAGAACCGATTGTGTCAAGCCATCTCCTGTAAATGATAAAGTATATGAAGACACTACCTGATTTCCCTGCGGTTTATGACTTAGCCAAAAGGCATTTTGTTCATTTAACCACATCTGACCAGCTCTGACCCGCAAGTTTATGTAGCCTATTGTAAACAGTTCCCTGCTTTCAGGCAATCTTAATTTTGTTATAACGTCTGGTTTTCACTAAAGGTGATTAGTCTGGCAGTTGTTGACCT
>CAZRIB010000557.1:0-1436 GCA_964600035.1 uncultured Ardenticatenaceae bacterium
AATTGATGATTAAAGCGTTCTTCTGTCGCTGCGAGGAACATACCCGGTACACGCAGCCCAAAGTCCGTATACCGTTTTCCGACAAATTTACCAAAGGCAGCCCACACTGATAACTGAATACGGATTACTGAATACTGAATACGGATACTAACCCCGGCGCACGTCGCTGCTCACCATCAACGATGGTTTCTCTTCAGTTTGGGCTACATTGTGCAGCATAGGCAAATGCGCCTCTGTCCCTTTGGCACGCACATCTTTTACAAGCTCTTCGCCAAAAAACATCTCACTGGTTAACTGCACAGTTTCCAATGGGTTGTGTACACCGGGGTGATCAGGTTCACTGCCATGCCCAACTAATTTCTCCACCACTAATTTTAATTTATCTTCACGAGAAAGTCCGCCCGTGCCCAATGTGGCCTGAACAGGGGTGTTTTCGTCCGTAGAAAATCCCCACACTTCCCGCCAATGCAAGTCGGTGCAGGCCTGGGTAACACGGCCGTCTCTCCTGCGAATCAAAAAGTCAAACCGTTCTGCATCGGGCACTTCATGCTGCCCAAAAAAGAGACCGCCGCCAATGTTTCTGTCCAGCCAAAAGAACCATACACGCAAGGCAAGATGCCACTGGTCAAAGTGAAACAGTTCCATTTGCATCGCTTCCTTGTTGAGAATGGATGGCGATGTGTGGTCGGTAATGCGCGTTATCTCCTGGCCGTTCCAATGAACAGCAAGCATATTCTCTTTTTGGATGATGTGTATGGGCAGTTCCCCGGCTGGCTGGTATTGAAAGTCATCAGGCCACCAGCGGGAATCATAGGTGGGCAGCATTTTGCCCACAGGCTGCCAGCGGTCGCTTTGCTGTACAAAGTGAACGGCCGTTTCCGGGTCAAGACCTACCGGCCTCACCAGCGTAATGGGCAGCACGGCCGCCACCCGGCCACTTTCCGGATCATACGCCTCTAATGCTATCTCCTGCTCTTTTGGAAAATGCCCGCCCTTGTGCCGCAAATTGAAGTACAGCAAACTCTGCTGGCCGGGCTGTAATTCCACGCATCTCTCAAAAGCCACCCAAAAATCTTCTGCCTGCAAGCAAGGGCCTTCTTCATGCCCGCCGCCCCAACTCATTTCAAAAACGCCCCCTTCCCCGGCCAGCCCTCGAAAAATGCCATTTTTACGTTCATCAGCGTCCATGCCAGACGGCCGTAACCGCAAATTCGCCCCCTTCGTCGTTTTCACCAACACCTTCAACGAGCGGACGCCATAAGGCCGATAAACGAATCGCTGTACCTCTGGCGATTCCAGCAAAAATTCAATCTGATTAGCCATCTGCTGTTTTTCTCCTAACGACTCTGGACTCTGGACACTGTGACTTGATAATAAAGGGGATGTTCTGGCATTGTCAAGGCAAAAAAAGAGACATGCAAAGCGCATGCCTCTGA
>CAZRIB010000557.1:1536-2593 GCA_964600035.1 uncultured Ardenticatenaceae bacterium
TACTCCTCTTCTTCAGCCTCATCAGCCAATGCTTCAGGCAAAGGCGGCAGCTCATTACTTCCCAACAGCCGCCGAATTTGGCGAGCAGCCTTATCCAGCGTTCCTTCTTTATAGTATTGAATCAGCATCGCCGCCAAGTCATGCAAACTTTCATAATCCCCATACCGCTTACGCAGTGCATCCCGGTGCTTAGACAACCAACCAAACAAATCTGCCTCTGTGCGGCCAGGAAATTCCTTCAGCAGCCCCGACTCTCGAATAATTTGAATCGTAGGCAGATAAACCATTTCATACCAGGCTGCAACCGCTTCTGGAAATGGCATCATCTCGCCATCAATCACAGCCAACTTTTTCTGCAAATCATAAATTTGCACCAGCATTTCAGTGTGTCTGCCGGGAACAGTAAAGTGTAAATTATGGTCTGGGTACATCTCATCCAGATGGGTTTTCTCAAAAAAGTTGCGCTCACCCAATCGAATAAGAACATCATCTAACGTGTCATTGGGGCCAATTTCCAAATCGTCAGGGTATTCCCAAACATGGGCTTCAACTGTTGGAATGTCCATTTGGCGGGCGACAGAAATACGATGGTTGCCATCCCGCACAAAATAGGCATTTCCTACTTTGTACAGCTCAACCGGCGGCCAACCCTCGGTACGAGCCAGCGTATCCACACCCACCCAGCGTTCTGCCAGGCTGTCGTTTAATGGCAAAAAGTGGCGGGTAAACTCGTTGTATCGCCCGACACTGCCCACAATTTGGTCAATGGGCACTTCTTGAACGCCTCTGTAAAAAGGGCTTTGCTGGCGCAGTTCGCTGCGAATCACATCAAACGGCAGCAATTGCAAGTTGGCATCCTGCCCTTTTAGGCGGGCAGCCAACGCGCCGCGGCGTGCTTTTTTTCTTGCTTGCAAAAACCGTTCCAAAGACCTGCTTCGGTTCATATTTATCTCTTGCATCATGCCGCCAGTTTAGTCAGATTGCGGCGTGACAAACAATGGGTAAGTTCGACAAATATAGTGTAGGGGTAGTTGTAAACTATGTCTAGCAGAAAAAA
>CAZRIB010000558.1:0-2565 GCA_964600035.1 uncultured Ardenticatenaceae bacterium
CAATCTCTAATCTCTCAATCTCTAGTCTCCCAATTCGACCTTAATAACTCAATTCTGCTGCCGAAAGATGGCAGGTACGGTTATGGTACGCCAGACTGACATTGCCGTCGTTAAAATCAATGCGGGTGATGGCTGTGTTGTTTATCTTATACCATACTGACCAATTTACAGCTTCATCCCCATCGTACACGCCAAAAATGGTACGCAGAACGCCGTTGATAAAGCCGCCGTGGGAAACAATCGCGACTTTGTCTTCGGTACGGCCGTGTCTGGCAAGCAGTTCCTCCAGAAAAGTCTCAACCCGCGCCATCATCTGCGGGCGTGTTTCATACGGCCTGTTCCACCAGCCCTCTTCACCGACGGTCTCCGGCAATATCAGGTGTGGAAAGTGGGTTTCGTAAAAGCGCCGGTTTTCGCCGGGCAGACCGGTGTAAGTGCCGGTTTCTTCGTCATGTTCAAAGATGCCGCCGCCTTCATGAACCAACTCCCAGGCGTGCAGAGGCAGTTTGGTGGCCTGGGCAACGGCCGTTGCTGTTTGCACAGCCCGCACCATCAAACTGCTATACAGATGGGTCAGACCATACCCGTTCATATTTAATTCATCGGGCGGCGTAAACGGCCGTGCCACATGTCCAGCCAGCAAATTTGCCTGATGCGCACCCAACTCCGTCAACCGGGGCTCAGAAACGCGTCCCGTTGTGCCGCCATTTTGCCGAAACAACACATTATTTTCCGACTCCCCATGCCGGATAAGAAAAAGCTGCATAAAAATTCTCCAAGGGTTAAAGATTAGCGATTTACGATTTACGTTTCACGGTCTACGGTTCACGATTCGCCCCATCACTGAGGCAGTAATTTGAAAACGGCCGGAATGCTCAAGAAAGCCAGACCTGCGCTGATGGCAAATGCGGCTTGCAGCCCGAACGCATCTGCCAGTAAGCCAACAACCGAAATGCCGACTGCTCGAATCAAGAAACTTTGTGCCAGGTAAATGCCATTGGCAACTGCCCGGTTTTTGGGAAATGCATCCTGGACAACTGCTAAAATGACGGGCTGCACTGTAACGGCCGTTAACCCCAACAGTACCAGCAGAGGCACAAACAACCAAACAGGTACAACCAACAGCAACAGCAGCAGCGGCGGCGACATAGACAGCAAAAAAAGCAGCATTCGCCGCCTGCCCCACTTGTCACTCAACGCCCCGGTTAGCAGCGCCCCTACCACCCCCGCCCCTTCCAAAATTGTCAGCGCGCCCGCCGCCAACCACAAATCGGCATGACGGGCATCCCGCACATAAATGGGCAAGTAAGTGGTTATAGAAACCAGCAAGCCAACTCTGGCCCCAACCAGCCACGCCAGTATAGGGAAAACACGCCGCACTTCTGGCCAAACGGCCGTTAATGCCTGCCGTTTTTCCTGTTTGGCACTCGCCGACACATGACGCAGCCGTATAAAAAGCAGCCCCGTCACAGCCCAGCCCACAAAACTCAGCCGCCAGATGCCATCCAGACCAAACCAGCCAACACCGGCAATGGCAAAAACCGGCCCCAACGTGCGCCCCAATTCGCCAGCCGCCATAAAAATCCCCATACCCTTCCCCACTTCCTTGCCAGATATTTTGCCAATCATGGCTGGCGCAGGTGCATGAAACGCGGCAATGGACAGCCCCGCCGCAAACAAAAGGATGGCCAATGCCCAATAATTGTTGGCCAATCCCAGGCTGCTGAATAAGGTGGCTGTAACGGCAGGGGCAAAAATAATGAAGTAGCGCAAGCTGACTTTATCGGCCAGGTAGCCAATGAATGGGTTGAGTAAGCTGGGAAGCTGAGCAAAGATGGCTAAACTGCCGGTTAAGGCGTATCCCGTACTTAACTTGTCTTGAATGAGGGGCAGGAGCGGGGATAAAAACGCGCTGAATGTGTCGTGGGCAAAATGTCCCCCGGCAATGGTTAAAACATCAACTGTTTGAAAAGGCTCATCCGCAACGGCCGTTTCTTTTTTTTCTTGTGTCAATGAAGTTGTCATTTCTTTCTTCCTATGCCGCCCGCTCAGTCGCGGGCTAGTGAAACATCTGTCACATTGTCCAAAGCGGCCAATGCTTTACGAAAATTGTCGCGGCTTAAGATAACGGCCGTTCCCCGGCGGCCAGACCCCAAAGACACCTCAGCAAATGACCACACAGAGCGATCCACCCAAACAGGAATCGGCCGTTTCAAACCAAATGGCGCAACTGCCCCCAATTCATATCCGGTTACCGCCAACACCTCCTCGCGGGATGCCATCGTCACCCTGTTCTGGTTCAACGCCCGCCGCAAAGCCTTCCAGTCAACCTGCTGCGGGCCTGCCACCAACACCATCACATAATCCCCATCACTTACCCGAAAAAGCAAACTGCGCACCACCTGCCCCGGCTGCTGACCACGTTCTGCCGCCGCCTGTTCCAGAGAACGCACAGGGCCGTCATGCACAAATTCCCGGTGAGGAATCGCCATTTCTGTCAAAATTTGAGATACCGGAGATGGGTTTGCCATGATTGCTCCTTCGAAAATTATGAATTATGAATTA
>CAZRIB010000559.1:0-2550 GCA_964600035.1 uncultured Ardenticatenaceae bacterium
TTTCTGGCAAAGAAAAGGTGTGGTGGTCGTAGTAAAAAAATTTCATAAGCAGGTAGTACCTGTGTTCAGTAATCTGTATTCAGTTATCAGTTGGGAAACGGGAACTGAAAACTGGTTACTGACTTCTGGTTACTTGTCGTAGGAAATCCCCAATCTCCAATCTCTAATCCCCAATCTCCCCTTTCTCACTGCGGGTTGAGAATGGCCGTGAGCTGGTAAAGCTGTTGGCGAATTTGGGCGGCTTCTTCTGGCAGGGCGGGGCGGGGCTGGCCGTCTGCCTGGATGATGGCCGGTTGGATGCCGATTTCGCGGATTTGCTCTTTGTCTAGCCAGATGTGGAAAACGGCCGTTTCCGGGCTGCCTGCAATCTGAAAAGCAAAATTGCCTGTGCCATAAAGGATGACCCCGTCCTGATAAAACTCAATGCCTTGCAAAATATGGGCGTGGTGGCCGATGACCAATGACGCACCTGCTTCGATGGCGGCATGGGCGGCGGCAATTTGTGGCGAGCTGGGTTCGGCAATGTATTCGTAGCCGCTGTGCAGCACTACGATGGTGTGGTCTGCTGTGGGCGCGACGGCGGCAACATCCTGGCGGATGCGGTCGGGGTCTGCCCAGGCCAATCCTGGGGAAACGGCCGTTGCGGTCCAAGTAGCTGTGTCAAATCCGGATTCGCCTTCAACCGGCACATTGACATAGGCCAAAAAAGCCAGCGTGATGCCGTTTATCTGGACGATGGCAGGCGTGTGGGCGGCTTCCTCATTTTCCCCTGCGCCGATGGGCGTAACGCCTTGCTCTTTGAGCAGGTCAATGGCCTGAAGCAGTGCGTCTGCGCCGTAATCCATCGCATGGTTGTTGGCCAGGGAAACCAGATCAAAGCCGGCATTGGCCAATGACCGGGCAGCGGCGGGCGGTGCCTGGAAGGGGAAACTTTTTTCGGCGGGTGTGCCCACATTGCCCAGGGCAGACTCCATGTTGCCGATGGTGAGGTCGGCGGTTTGCAGGCTGGCGGCGAGCCGGGCAAAGGGGTGGTCGATGCTGCCCTGGGCGATGGCTTGTCCCAGGGCGCGGGCTAACATGATGTCGCCGACGGCTGCCAGGTGCAGGGTGGGCGGGGTTGCTGCGGCTTGGATGAGGGGGGCGAGTTGGGAAACGGCCGTTTCTGTGCCGTCGCGCCCTTGCAATGACCATGTTTGCACAAAGGGGTAGCCGTCATCAAGCGGATGCAGCCCATCGATGCGTAAGGCTTTGTGCGTAGGGGGCATGGTGTTCCAGGGCAGCACGGTGATGAGGTTGTGGCCGTTTTGCATCACTTCTGTGGCGTATTGGGCTGTGGTGGCTTCCCATTCTGCGGTGAAGGGGACGGCAAAGGCCAATGGCTGGCGGATGGCTGGCTGGCCGCTGCTGCCGGGGACGAGGGCGATCTCTGCCTGCCCGGTTTCTAGTTCGGCGGCGGGGTTGGCGGCGGTGTAAAGGTTGATGGTGTAGGTGTGTTGTTGGGAAACGGCCGTTTCCACTGCACCAAGCCATTGCTCCGGCACAGCAAGGGTGTAGGCGGGCAGTGGGGCCGGTGTGGCAGTTGGCAGCGGGGTTGGCGTGGGCGGGCTGGGCATCGGTGTGGCCGTGGGCATGGTGGGGGCTGTTGGTTGGGAAACGGCCGCATCGTTGGCAGTGGCAGGCGGCTGTGGGTTCGGCTGTGGGTTGTGTTGGTCGGGAAACGGCCGTGATTCACTTTGACAGCCAGCAGTCAGCAGTAAACACAACAAAAAACACCTTACTAACCAATCCCTAATCTCCAATCTCCAATCTCCAATCTCCAATTACCCTTCCGGAATACACGGAACAGGCTCATTGTTTAACAAATATTCAGTCAGCGACAGACCATTTTCATGCAAAAAGGCGGCCATCTCAACGCCCACATACCGGTAATGCCAGGGTTCGTAATAAAAGCCCGTTAATTCATACGCTTCAAGCGGGTAGCTCAGGGTAAAGCCATATTTATGGGCATTTTCCAACAGCCACTTCCCTTCACTCGTTTTGTAAAAGTACGTGTGGAACTGAATGTTGGGGATGCCGGTTATTTCTGGCAGTTCTGGCGAGCTAAAATCTATGGTTGTGCCCAGTTGGTGTTCGCTGTGGCCGGGCGGGGCGCTGAGGATGGCGGCACGTTCCGGTTCTTCCCGATTCCATTTTGCCCAGGCGGCGGCTTGCTGGTTGTAGCTGCGGTAGCCGGAAATGATTTGCGGGTGCAGCCCGGCGGCTTTCATGTCGTTAATTAGCCGGGTGAGCGGCTCGATGACAATGGTGCGTAGTTGGGTTGGATAGCCGAGGGTGACATCGACGGGCAGGTAGTCGTTGAGGTCTGCCAGGTCTGGCGGGGCGGATTGTGGGCTGAGGCCATACGTTAGTGTGACCAGCGTGAGCAGGTTGTCGGGCTGGGGGATGCGCTGGCTGCATGGGCCAATGGGTGTGGCGGTTGGCGTGGGTGTGGCTGGTTTGGGTGTGGGTGGCGGCTGGGTTGGCAAGGGGGTGGGTGTGGCCGGTGGTGGT
>CAZRIB010000560.1:0-2538 GCA_964600035.1 uncultured Ardenticatenaceae bacterium
CAATTAGCCACGATACCAAGACCGGAGTCAGGAAACACCAATTCAATACATCCCCTGAGAGTGTGCGAGAAATCCAGGAAAATGTTAGAAGCACTATTCCCAGATATATCGTTTCTTCTAGACCGATTAACTGTTGTACAAGCCACGGTCTATTATCGCTATCCCAGGAAGGAGGCATTTTCACCCACCTTCCTGAGCAAAGCATGTCGATACAATTTGCATGACTTTTGGTTTGCTCCTTGCTGGCACACGATGTATTTGGTTTTTAATGAGCCTGATACAAGTATAAAAAATCAAAAATAAAAACACAAGGCAGGCAACAAGGCGGGGTGCGTCCAAAAATGGTGTAAAGACTGGTCTAAAGCCGAAATAACCTTGATTAACCTTTCTCTGGTCATACACCAAAAGTGAACGCACCCAACAAGGCGGGACCAGTGTATATGGCTAAAAAATAAGTACAAGTGTGAAATAATTGCAAATTCCGGCAGTTGGTCATTAGGTAATTCAAGGTAACCAACCTCCAAAGGGCGGGTGGGCTGGCAATCTTCCTCCCGCTGTTCCCTTCCACCAAGCAGGGTGGGGGGGGAAAGGAAAGATTCCAGCTGCTGCCCAACTGCAATCAAAAAGCCATTTCCTTCAGCATTTGCTTCCGCAAACCCCACGTATCCCCATAACGCACATGGTTAATCCAGCCCTGCACAGACGCATCCAGCTCCGCAAACGAAATCCTTCCCTGCCGATATGCCGCCATCCGCTCCCCCAGCCGCCGCCGAAAACGGGTCACATTTTGCCGTTTCAGCCGCCGGTGCGCCGGAAACACAACAAACCCCAGCCAGGGGACACCCTGCGCAGACGGCATCACCTGGGCAGATGTCGCATGAATGGTCAGCCGCAGCCCGGCCAGATAACGACCGATACGCCTTCGCCATGCCTTTAACTGCCGCTTGCTGTCGCTGAAGAGGGCAAAATCATCCACATAACGCAGATAGGCCCGGCAGCCCAACTCCCGCGTCACAAACCAGTCCAGCCCGTTCAGATAGCAGTTGCTCCAGAACTGGCTGGTCAGGTTGCCAATGGGCAGCCCTCTCACCCGGCCGGCGGCCAGCAAATTGTCACCTGGAAACCAGACCATCTCGTACTCGTCGGCCAGCACGCCTTCGCCAGAGGCCAGAATCTGTTCAACAAGCGCCTGTACCTGCTCATCCCGGATGACGCGGAACAAAATGGCCTTGAGAACAGCGTGGTCTATTGACGGGAAGTGACGCACGATGTCCAGCCGCAGTACATACCGGTAACGGCGGACATTCGCTTGCAGTTGGTCAATCGCCTTGTGCGTTCCTTTACCTTTGCGGTTGGCGTAGCTGTGGGGATGAAAGCGGGTCTCGAAAATCGGTTCAATGACATTGCACAAGGCGTGATGCACCACCCGGTCGCGGAAAGGGGCGGCGCTGATGAGCCGACGCTTTGGTTCATGGATAGTGAAATGACGGTACGCCCCCGGCCGGTAGCTCCCCTCGGCCAGTTCCCGCTGCAAAACCAGCAGCCGGTCGGCGATGCGCTGCTCGAATCCGGCCGCCGTCTGTCGTCCCCGTTTGCCTCGTGCTGCTTTGTGGTACGCTTCCCACAAATTTTCCCATGAGGTAACGCGAGGAAAGAGAATGTCAACAGAAGAAATGGTCATTTTCACCAGAACCTACGATTTAATGCGCTGGCTGCTGCCCAAACAGGAACGCTTTCCCAAACTGTATCGGGGAACTGTGACGCAGCGGCTGATGAACACCGCGCTGGACTTTCAGGAAGCACTGCTTGAGGCGCAGGCGTACCGAGGCAAAATCCGGCTGCGCCACCTGCGCGCCGCCGATGCCCATCTGGACAAGGTGCGCCTCTACCTGCGGCTGGTGCATGAGTGGCGCTGGCTGTCGGTGGGGCAGTACCAGCATGTCAGCCGTATGGTGGCCGAAATTGGGCAGCTGCTGGGCGGCTGGATTCAGCAGACCGAAAAAGAAGGATAGCGCAGGCGGCCAGACTGCCCTATCCCGGTTGGCGCGAGTTTGGCGGGAGCGTATCCAGGCCAAACGCCATTTTTTATCTTCGCCTGCCGCCGGCAGTGCGCCGTGCCGCCGGATAAACAGTAAACGGTATCCAGTTTACAGTATTCAGTTCAGGACTTCACTGCTTACTGGTGACTGGTTACTGACTTGCGGTCAGACGGGGCAAGCCTGCACCATCTCATCATCTTCCCCTGTCCGCATCCTCTGAACCTTGGTCGAGAGGCATAAACTGGAAGCGGCTGCCTATGGCAGGACAGACGCCCGGCCCCGCGCCATCACCGGCTGGCCAAACCGGAGCGTGCGAGTGCCTGGGAAGAAGGGGAACGGTAATTCGTGAACCGTATGCCGTAATCAGAACACGGACAACGGAATACGAAACACGGACACCACCTTGCAAACGAGAAAATAATAAGGTGTGGAACGACGCACCACCACCACCCGAAAACCGTTGTTGTTGTTGCGGTTGTCTGGGTTGTTGTTGTTGCGG